>DLQQ01000086.1:0-3618 GCA_002477625.1 Candidatus Arcticimaribacter sp. UBA7428 | reverse complement strand
GGTAGGGTAGAGTAGGGTTTCCCCTTTTTGTAAAGCAGAACAAGCTGCGCCAACAAAAGTTTCCATTCGGTTTGTGTTAATCTATACAGCTACATTATGCTCTCTGAGCGCATCGTTCAAGGATGTTTTTTTATTGGTGCTCTCTTTTCGTTTTCCAATAATCAAAGCACAGGGTACTTGGTATTCTCCAGCAGGAAATTGCTTGGCATAAGTACCCGGAATCACAACCGATCGAGCCGGAACAACCCCTTTATATTCAATAGGCTCATCACCCGAAACATCAATTATTTTGGTAGATGCTGTAAGTACAACATTTGCACCCAAAACGGCTTCACGTTCTACGCGAACGCCTTCTACAACAATACAGCGTGAGCCAACAAAGGCGTCATCTTCAATGATTACAGGTGCTGCCTGAAGGGGTTCCAACACCCCGCCAATTCCTACACCTCCACTGAGGTGAACATTTTTTCCGATTTGTGCACAGCTTCCAACCGTAGCCCAGGTATCAACCATAGTCCCCGAATCTACATAGGCACCTATGTTTACGTAACTGGGCATTAGAATCACCCCAGAGGCAATATATGCGCCTTGACGAGCAATCGCATGGGGTACTACTCGGATTCCCTTGGCTGCATAGTCTTTCTTGAGCGGCATTTTATCATGAAACTCCATTGGGCCAGCATGAAAAGTCTCCATCTTTTGAATTGGAAAATACAACACTACTGCTTTCTTAACCCATTCGTTTACTTGCCAACCGTCGGTAGTGGGTTCGGCAACACGGAGGTCACCCTCATCCAATTGTTTGATTATGGAACGGATTGCATTTTGTGTTTCTTCTTGTTCTAAAAGACTGCGGTCTTCCCAAGCTGCTTCTATAATTGCTCTCATTAAAATGATCTTAAAATTTTGCACAAATTTAAGCTATTCACTCGACTTTATTTTAGTTTTTTTATACGAACCCAAGAAGGAGCTGTATATTTGCGCATGCCAGAAATTATAGCAATCGATTTTGGAACTAAACGCACCGGAATAGCCGCAACAGATCCCTTGCAGCTAGTTGCTTCGGGTATAACAACCTTGCCTACCCAAGAAGTAGTTCCGTTTTTAGAAGATTACCTTAAAACACATGAAGTTGCTATCTGTGTTTTTGGCCAACCCAAAAGACACGACGGTTCTCCCTCTGAGGTTGAAGACGAAATCAAAAAATTCATCGCTTATTTGAATAAGAAAATTCCAAGCTTAACAATCGAACGCTATGATGAACGCTTTACCTCCAAAATGGCTTTTCAGACCCTGCTCGATTCTGGTATTGGAAAAAAGAAAAGACAAGACAAAGGTTTACTTGATAAAATCAGCGCAACCCTTATCTTGCAATCCTATTTAGAAGCGAAAAACAATACGATTTTATGATATTACCCATTGTAGCATACGGAACTCCCGTATTGAAGAAAAAAGGAACGGACATTACGCCCGAATATCCTGCATTCGATCAACTGCTCCAAAATATGTGGGAAACCATGTATGCGGCTAATGGCGTTGGTCTGGCTGCCCCTCAAGTTGGAATTGGGATTCGTCTTTTTATAGTCGATGCTTCTCTCTTTGCAGATGATGATGCGTTGACGGAGGAGGAACAAAAACAACTCACCGGGTTTAAGAAGGTTTTTATCAACCCTCAAATTGAAGAGTCTGGAGAAGAATGGGCTTTTAATGAAGGCTGTTTGAGTATCCCTGACGTGCGTGAAGATGTGTATCGACAGGAAGTAATTCACATCCGCTATTGGGATGAAAATTTTAAAGAACATCAAGAAGTTTATACCGGTCTTGCTGCCCGCGTTATTCAGCACGAATACGATCATATTGAGGGTGTTTTGTTTACCGATAAGCTTTCGCCCCTAAAAAAGAGATTAATTAAAGGAAAATTAAATAATATTGCCAAAGGAAATATAGACGTGGATTATAAAATGCGTTTTCCTTTAGCTTCCAAAAAAAGATAAACACCCTTATGGAATTAGATAAAATCATCGCTATTTCTGGCCGTCCGGGCCTTTTTGAAGTTCAAGTTCAAACCCGTAGTGGTTTCATTGCCAACTCCCTTGTCGATGGTAAACGCATTACCGCAAGCCTACGAGATCAGGTAAGTCTACTGTCTGAAATCAACATTTACGGCTTACAGGCTGAGGTTCCTTTGGCTGATATTTTTCAGAACATGTTAGCACACGAAAAAGGTGCTCTCTGTTCCATAAAACCCAAGGCTCCCGCTACGGACTTAGAAGCTTATTTCTTTGAAGTTTTTCAAGACTATGACGAAGAGCGTGTATATCCTAGCGATATCAAAAAAATCATCCAATGGTATAACGTTTTGGTTGGAAAAGGTCTTTTGGTTGCCGAAGCTACTCCAGCTACTGAGGCTCCAGCAGAAGAAGCAACACCCACCGAAGAAGCCTAATGAATACGCGAGCCCAACAACTTGAGGCAATCGATCGTTTGCTTACCATGATGGATGAGCTCCGAGAGCAATGCCCATGGGATAGAAAACAGACCTTCGAATCCCTACGTCATTTGACGATTGAGGAAACCTACGAATTGGGCGATGCGATTCTAGAACGCAATCTAGAAGAAATAAAAAATGAGCTTGGAGACCTATTGCTCCACATTGCTTTTTATTCCAAACTAGGGAGCGAAGAAAAAGCCTTTGATATTGCCGATGTGGCGACTAGTATTTCCGATAAATTGGTGCATCGACATCCGCATGTGTACGGAGATGTTGAAGTCCAAGACGAAGAAGAGGTGAAAAAAAATTGGGAGGCATTAAAGCTAAAGGAGGGGAAAAAATCTGTTTTGGAAGGTGTCCCCAAAGGACTTCCTGCCCTTGTAAAAGCACAACGCATTCAAGACAAAGTAGCCGGCGTAGGTTTCGATTGGGAGCAGCCCGAACAAGTTTGGGACAAGGTGCAAGAAGAGTTAGCCGAACTGCATGCTGAGGTGCAAAAAGGCTCTGCCAAAACCATTGAAGCTGAATTTGGCGATGTGCTTTTTTCCCTGATCAACTATGCCCGTTTCCTTAAAATAAACCCCGATACTGCCCTCGAACGCACCAACCAAAAGTTCAGCAAGCGTTTCCAATACCTTGAACAACAGGCTCAGAAAATCGGAAAAACCCTCCACGAAATGTCACTCGACGCGATGGAGGTGATTTGGCAAGAAGCTAAAAAAGCGGATTAGGAAATTTTAATTATTTTTTATAGATTACTATCTGTTAGCATTTTACCTTATTAAGGCTAAATGTTATTTTTGATATAATAATCTATTAATTTTAAAATTCATCTTGTTTTAGTCTAATTTACACTTATGAAAACAACTGCCTCTAAACTTTTAAGTTTTGCCTTGAGTTATCTATCATTACTTGTAGTCATGTATTTTATGGGATATGCTTTTCATGTAGCTTTAGTTTTTTTTAAAATGGTAGAATAACTTAGAAATACTTAAATATCTAATGCTAAAGAGACATCACTTTTATTCGGTTATTTTTTTTGGCGGAATTTTATTTGCTGTTATTTCTCTTTTGAAATTAAGCCTTTTGAGCTAATACTGTATTTTAAAGCCACATGACATATTGTA
>DLQQ01000019.1 GCA_002477625.1 Candidatus Arcticimaribacter sp. UBA7428 | reverse complement strand
TATTCTTGCTTTTGCAAAATTTCTAGCCATATTCTTCGGATTAATAGGTTTATTATTAGGGATTCTGTATTTCTTTGGTGGACTTATACTTGATGTTTCAGTCAGCATGAATTGGCTCCAATCTGAAGAGACAACGGGCTTGAGTTACGGAACTTTTTTAGCCTTTGGAGCGTTGATCCTGATGCCGCTGATCGGAGTTTTAATTGGATTTTTCACAGGAATAATCGAAGCATTACTATATACCATTTGGACTCAGTGGATGTCCTCAACACAAATAAACTTGAATTTTAAGAAGCAAACCTAACTGTTTATAAAAGGGCTTATTTTTAGTATCTTTAACCGTATAATAGCCTACTGAAATTTCAAAATAATTAAGCTTTTTTATGCCACTCGCAAATTATACTATACGAGAAGCCGTACAAGATGATCTCGAAATCTTACAAGAATTTGAACAAGGAGTCATTCAATACGAACGCCCGTTTGCCCCAAAACTTAAAGAAGATCCGATTGTTTATTACGATATTCAAAATCTAATTGAACGAGATGATGCACAAGTATTGGTCGTTGTAATAGACAACAAACTAGTAGGTTCTGGTTATGCTTTAATCAAGGAATCTGCTCCCTACAAAAACCCCAGTCATTTTGCTTATTTGGGCTTTATGTATGTAGTCCCAGAGCATCGGGGTAAAGGACTAAATGGAGGGCTAATAAAAGAATTAGTGCAGTGGGCAAAGGATCGTGATATACACGAAGTGCAGTTGGATGTTTATGCGGAAAACCAAAGCGCGATCAAAGCCTATACCAAATTAGGATTCAAGCCCGATTTATTAAAAATGAGACTCTAATAAGAAAAGCAATGTCCCAAATTAACCTCAACAACAAAACCTTTATCCTCCTTTAAAATTCAGAAAACGGAGAAGTAAACTCAGAAACATGTTTCCATTACAAACAACAGGATACGCTTGTTACTGCAGACTATTCAGGCGGAACTGTCATAAAAGGATCCCTTGTCGGGCAGCTTATAGCATCCGAATTGCTCCTGCTCTACCACTGTATACCACTTCAAATGAGCTGAAGGCTGGAAAAGCCACTGCTCAGGTTACTACAAATTCTAAAGGGAGAATTGAATTACACCTACAATGGGAATGGCTGACTTCTGAAGGAGCTGGGAAGTCGGTTTATGTGGAGCTTATTTTGGATTCCTAGAGAGTAAAAAATATTCCCTAAATTGAACATACAACAAAAACCCATTCTTATGAAAACAATGAGCTGTAAACAATTAGGCGGAGCCTGTGATCAAACCTTTAGTGCAAATACCTTTGAAGAAATGGCAAGCCTCAGCAAAGAGCACGGAAAAGAAATGTTTAAAAAAATCATGCTGCACATTTAGAAGCTATGAGATCCATGCAAAAACTGATGGAAACTCCTAATGCTATGCAAGATTGGTTTGAAGAAAAAAGAAAGGCATTTGATGCACTTCCAGAAGATTAATAAGGCTTAGGCTATAAAAAACTTTGAACCGCGAGACGGTATGAATCCATTCCAAATCCAAGGATCAATCCTTTTGCATTGGGGGTGATATAAGACTTATGTCTAAAGTCTTCTCGGGCAAATGTGTTTGAGATATGAACTTCAATTACAGGCGCATCAATTGCTTTGATGGCATCTCCAATTCCTACTGAGGTGTGGGTATAAGCAGCAGCATTAAGAATAATTCCATCAGAAGTAAATCCAACCTCTTGCAATTGGTCAATCAACTCTCCTTCAATATTCGATTGAAAATAATCAAATGTGATTTGAGGAAATGTTTCTTGTAATTCAGCAAAAAAAGCATCGAAGGTTTTTTTCCCATAAATACCCGGCTCGCGTTGGCCGAGGAGGTTTAAGTTTGGTCCGTTGATGATGCTGATTTTCATATGCCTAATTTTAAACAAAAGTAAGTAAAGTTTTTTTAGAATTGTCTTCCCCTCCATGAACGCTTATAAAGAAGGTAAAAATGTTTAATTTTGATTCATGCAATGGAAACAAGCACTTGTACACTTTGAACAGTATCTTAAAATTGAACGTGGGTTGTCCATCAATTCGATCAACAGTTACTCGCTGGATGTACAGGCTTTGATGTCATTTCATGATAAAAATAGTTCATGCACCCCCCTGAACTGCTCTAAGGAAGACGTACAGCGTTTTTTATACGAGGAAGCAAAAGAAGTGGAGGCGCGTTCACAAGCAAGGAGAATATCGGGCTTAAAGAGTTTTTTTAATTTTCTGATTTTTGAAGGCTATCGAGAAGACTCCCCCATTGACCTCATTGAAAGTCCAAAATTAGGACGAAAGCTTCCAACGGTATTATCCCTTTCCGAAATCGAGCAATTACTCCATTGCATTGACCTTAGTCATGCACAAGGGCATCGAAACAGAGCCATGCTTGAAACGCTATATGGAAGTGGCTTGCGCGTGAGCGAATTGGTTGATCTTAAGATTTCTGATTTGTACTTTGATGAAAATATGATGCTCATAAATGGTAAAGGAGATAAACAACGTTTGGTCCCCCTGGGTGCATTTTCCAAAAAGTTTATTCAACTTTATATCGATGATGTTCGAATACTAAGCAAAATAAGCAAGGAAGATCGGGATACCCTCTTTTTAAATCGCAATGGAAAAAAACTAACCCGAGCAATGATTTTTACGATCGTACGTCAGTTGGGACAAGTGGTTGGTATTGAAAAGAAAATTAGCCCACACACCTTTCGCCATTCCTTCGCAACGCATCTTCTAGAAAATGGAGCAGATTTAAGAACCATTCAAACCCTAATGGGACACGAAAGCATTACAACTACAGAAGTGTATATGCATTTAGACACACAGCATTTGAGTCAGGTGTTAAAAGATTTTCACCCAAGAAACAACTAGCTATTCCGCCATAACATTGACAACCAAACGGAAACCTTCTCCGTGGATATTCAATATTTCAACATTTGGATCTGCACGAAGGTACTTTCTCAATTTGGCAATATATACATCCATACTTCGTGAAGTGAAGTAATTATCGTCATGCCAAATTTTATTCAATGCAGTTTCGCGAGAAAGTAAATCGTTGACATGCAAAGTAAGCAAGCGCAACAATTGATTTTCTTTTGGAGATAATTTTATAGGATCTGCCTCTTTAAATGCAAGCATTCTAAGTTTTGAATTGAATTCAAAAGAACCGATTGTAAAATCAACCTCTTCAGATTCAATTGAAGGTTGCGTTACTCTTCGGGATAGTATGGATTTAATTTTAGCCAATAAAACTTCCGAATCGAAAGGTTTAGAAATATAATCGTCTGCTCCTAGCTTAAACCCTTTCAAGACATCTTCTTTGAGGGTTTTGGCAGTTAAAAAGATCAAAGGAACTGCATCGTTTTTTTCGCGAATTTCTTTGGCCAAAGTAAAACCATCTTTATAAGGCATCATCACATCTAAAAGGCAGAGGTCATAAATATCTTTCTTGAATTTCTCAAAACCTTCAATTCCGTTTTTCGCAAGGGTTACATCATAACCGTTGATTGATAAGTATTCTCTAAGTATACTCCCAAAGTTTGGGTCATCTTCAACTAACAATATTTTTTTATTTTCTACTTTCATTTCTCTACTTTTTTTCAAATTAAATATTGGTTATTGGGGTCGCAATTGGTAATCGAATTTGAAACGTTGTACCAACTCCTAATATACTACTTACATGAATCGTGCCGTTATGTAATTCGATGATTTTTTTGACATAAGTAAGACCGAGTCCATGCCCCTTAATGTTGTGTATATTACCTCCTTGTTGACGGTAGAATTTTTTAAAAATTAACTTCAATGTATCCGAATCCATCCCAATACCATGATCTTGTATTTCAAAAACCCATACGTCATCTTCATTAAAAGTACGTACTTCTATGAGTGGTGCATTAAGGGAATACTTTATTGCATTGTCTAACAAATTGACAAAGACATTCATGAAATGGTTTTTATCAACAACAACACTTTGTTGGCTGGCCATCAAATCACTCGTAATGGTTCCATTTTCGCTTTGAACTATCAAGGCAACATGACTGATAGCTTCTTCAACCAATGGGTTCATTGCAAAGGATTGCAAATCCAAAGGGGTAGATCCTCGATCGAGTTGAGAGATCATAAGAACATTTTCAACTTGATCTTGCATCCGCTTATTCTCTTCCCGCAGCATATTCAAATAACGGTCTACCTTTTCTTCGTCTTTCTTTACATTCTTATTTTGCAGTGCGTCAATTGCAAGATTGATTGTTGCAATAGGAGTTTTAAATTCGTGCGACATATTGTTGATGAAGTCCGATTTGATTTCAGATATTTTTTTCTGCTGTACAATCTCATAAACAGAATACGAACAAACTATGATTATCAATAAAGTCAACACTAAAGACAACAGCGTTATCCCTACAATAGACGAACGCAAATAGGTGTTTTTTTCTGGAAAAGACACTACAAGATCATAGGTGTTCACGCCTTCATTTTCTAAAAATAACGGAACCGAATACTGCGGTCCTTTCTGGTTTTCTATATAATTATTTGAAGTTACCTTTGTTGCTAAACCATCACTAAATACGCCAAATTCAAAGGGAGTGATGATGTTCCTTTCGATGAGCGCACGTTTGAGAATCACATCGAGTTCATAGGAATTTAAACGTTTATGAATTGGAAATGTATTGGCAATGTTGGTAAAAAAGTTTTTGTACGTTGCTTGATCAAATGCATTGATTCGTTCAAAGTCTTTTAACTTTTCTATGGTTAAAGAAATCCGGTTTTCACGATTAAAGGTCTCCTTTAAAATTGCAGTTGTTCGTACGCCTTTAAAATTTTTGATTTTCGGAGCTGCAGCGTTTACATCGCCAAAATCTCCTGATGGAATATTGTAATCTTCTTCTAGGATACCAAAAGCGTGCAGTGCCGAAAGGTTTGAAGGAGCATCGTTGTCATAGAACAAAAACACATCACGGAATTCGGAAGTTTCGGGAGAACCTGCCGAATCGATAACGGTTTCAAAACGATCAAAATAATATCGCAATTCCCGCTCTTGCACTTCTTCCGCTACAAAACTCAAAGCCTGACGAATTGTAAGGGAAAATTCCTCTTCTATATTGCTCATCGAAGTATAAATCCAATACCCTTGAATAAAGATAATCCCAGAAAGGGATAAAAGCATGAATACAACAAATGATAAAAAGTAATTTTTTTTCATATAAAATAGCGTTGTTGCTGAATGCAAATTTCACTATAAATTAGCGAACAGTTTGCTAAAGCAATGTTAATTCCCTTTAGTACGAGTATTTTGGATTAATTCTTGATGGATTGCGTCGATTTTCAATAGGGTGTCTTCCCACTCCAAATTCTCAATATGATAATCAGCTAGAGGAATTTTTCTTTCGTCACTCCATTGTTTCGACATGCGGTCCTGAATGGCTTCGACTGAACTTTTATCGCGTGCCAAAACACGATCCAATCGTACAGCTTCTGGTGCAGTTATTAATAGTACACTATCGCAGAGTTTCGACCCACCATTTTCAAATAAAATTGCAACCTCCTTGATGACGTATGGAGCATCTTGCTTTGCTACCCAATTTTGAAAGTCTTGAGCAACTACAGGATGAACCAATGCATTGAGTTGGGCTAAAGCAGTAGCATCTTTAAAAACAACACGCGCTATATATGGACGATTCAAAACACCCCCTGAATAACTTTCGGGTCCAAACAGCTTGCATACGGCTTCTTTCAAATCCGCAGAGGTTTTCATGAGATCCTTAGCACGGTCATCAGCGATATAACACGGAATACCCAAGGCTGAGAAACGAAGAGCAACCTTCGACTTCCCACTCCCTATCCCACCTGTAAGTCCAATAATCTTTGGCATGCTTATTTGCGGATTAAATATTCAACTTCTTTAGGGCTCCAACGCAAATTCTGTAATTGATTCGGAGCTTCAACTAATTTTAATTTCATTAATTCATCTCCAGTTTTTAATAAGCTATAATCGCAGGAGATTATAAAATCTGATTCCGTTATCGCTTTAATCTTTGCAAGACTAGCAGAAAAAGTTAGGTCTATACTGCTTGGAAATAATTTCAATGCAATGGAATCGGGAACGTTAAAAAGTTTGATGGGAACCTTAATTGTTTTTTCAGAGAATCGATCAATAACAACTTTAAGGCTTGTTTCAGAATCAGAAAACTCCAGTTGTTCCGGTGATGGATTTAGTAAATTAAATTGATCAACAAAGGATTCTTTTATATCGGTCTTAACTAAAGTGTTTATAAAAACAGTTTGTAAAGTGTCGAGTATATTCGATGCTCCAATAACATTAATGCTATCAGGAGAAAAAATCAAGGGTTCAGCAATCCCAAAACCAGCCGCAACATTAAGACTCTTTTCTAAAGCAATCGGAAGGCGCTTATTGTCCAATTGCGAATAATTGAAATAGACCGTATTTGGAAAAATCGTTCGGATTTCGGTTGTACCTGAAAGTTGTTCTTGAATTTCAGGAATACTCAATTGCAGCGGAATCGAAGCGTTTCCATTTTCAAAAACACCTTTTCCAGAATCTAGGGTTATTGAGGTGTCAAAAAAATTATAGTACAACAATTGAAACCCTGATGCCGTTAAAGTCAATTCAACTTCGGAGCTTGTATCGGATATAGGTACAATCCCCATAGGGAAGTTATCAAATCCTACGTTGAAAGTGAGCACCTCAGTATATTCATTAGAAAATTTGGTGATCATCCAAAACAAAAAAGAAAGCGCTAAAAAAATCAAAAACGAACGTGACTTCCCTCTTTCCAATGAAAAATCTTGCAAAGAGTGGAGAAAAGGGAATCGTTGTTCCATAGACCTATACTATTCTTTTTGAAGCATGTCAATCACTTCTTGACTCACTCCTGTGTTAGAGAATCCCCCGTCATGAAATAAATTCTGAAGGGTGACCTTTTTTGTGAAATCAGAGAACATCATAACCGTGTAATCTGCGCATTCTTTAGCAGATGCATTCCCTAGGGGGGACATTTTTTCTGCATAATTCAAAAAGCCATCCAAGCCTTCAACACCTTGTCCAGCTGTAGTTAGCGTAGGAGACTGTGAGATGGTGTTTACACGAACTTGTTTGTCTTTGCCCATAAAGTATCCAAAGCTACGTGCAATAGACTCTAAATAAGCCTTGTTGTCCGCCATATCATTATAATTTGGAAACACACGCTGGGCGGCAACGTAGGTCAATGCTACAATGCTCCCACCCGGTCTCATTGCGTCTTTCTTGTATAAAGTTTGCAGTAATTTATGAAATGATACCGCCGAAACGTCCCAACCTTTAGTCATCCAGTCATGGTTCAAGTCGGTGTAGTGTTTTCCTTTACGTACGTTTACAGACATTCCAATTGAATGTAAAACAAAATCCAATGGACCGCCAAGATGTTCAACTGCTTTATCAATTAAGTTTTCTAAATCTTCGATTGAAGTCGCATCTGCTGGAATTACGGGGGCATTTACTTGTGTAGCAAGCTCATTGATTGTACCCATTCGAAGTGCTACTGGTGCATTGGTCAATACGATTTGACCGCCTTGTTCATGAACACTTTCTGCAGTTTTCCATGCGATGGATTGATTGTCGAGTGCTCCAAAAATGATTCCTCTTTTCCCAGCTAAAAGTTGATGAGACATATGTATATAATTTGATTAATAATAAGCAAAGATACGTTAATTCAATAATTCTTTGGCGTGTAGAATCGCAGTTTCAGAAATTTCTTCTCCACCCAACATTTGAGCAATTTCAAGAATACGATCATCCGGTTTTAGCTTTTTGAGTTGCGTGTAGGTGCTCTGATTTATGGTTTCTTTATAAACTTTAAAATGGTGGGCTCCTTTAGCAGCTACTTGTGGTAAGTGTGAAATGGTGATTACTTGCATATACTGACTCATTTGATGCATTACATCTCCAATCTTATAGGATACTTCTCCCGAAACTCCCGTATCTATTTCATCAAAAATAATGGTAGGCAGCGTTTTGAAACGAGACAAAATCGCTTTGATTGACAACATAATACGAGACAATTCGCCCCCAGACGCTACTTTCTTTAAAGTTCCAAACTGAGATCCTTTATTCGCCGAGAACTCAAAAACCAGTTGATCCTTACCATGCAACAAAAATCGATCGCTTGGAAGTAAATCTATATTGAATCGT
>DLQQ01000034.1:26283-35903 GCA_002477625.1 Candidatus Arcticimaribacter sp. UBA7428 | reverse complement strand
TGGGTTAGAAGACTAACCAAGGAGGAAAGCAACATAAAACCACCGTTGAACAGGAGCAAAAGTCCCATAAGGTTGGCTATTATTTCTTTATTAATTTTATGCATTCTACAGGAATAAGCTTTCTACTTTTCGAATCGCTCTTGGAAGACAACAAACAACAACCCGATCGCCAGCTTCAATCGTATAATCGCCGAGTACAATAGTACCCTCACCATTTTTAATGACCCCACCAATGGTAGCCGATCGCGGAAAGTCAATATCTCGAATATCCAATCCGTTTACCTTGGATTCTGGTTTAACTATAAACTCTAAGATCTCAGCATTCATATTGGTTAGTGTCGTCATATCGACAACCTCTCCCCTTCTGATGTATCTAAAAATCGTATTTGCAGTTAATAATTTTTTATTGATCAACGTGTCAATCCCTACGGAATGAGACAACTGAAAATAGTCCATGTTCTCTACTAAAGCAATCGCCTTTTTCACCTTCTTAGATTTTGCCATCAGACAGGACATGATGTTCGTCTCCGAATTTTCGGTTACCGAAATAAACGCATCCATGGTGTCTATGTCTTCTTCATCTAAAAGTTCAACACTTCTCCCATCGCCGTGAATAACCATTGCATTTGGAAGTTGATCCGCTATTTCGAAGGCTTTTGCTTTGTCTTTTTCAACTATAGTAACTCTAAATTTCTTTTCACACAACTCGCGTGCCGTATTCAAACCGATTTTTCCGCCACCTAAAATCATTACATTTTTGATTGACTCTTTGGTCTTTCCAGTAAGCTTATAGAGCTCCTCTACCCCTTCTTTCAGTGTAATAAAGTATACTTGATCGTGGGCCTCAAAGATAGTATCACCCCGAGGAATGATTGTATATTGGGTGCCTTTTCGCTGTAATGCAATTGGCATAAAATGAACATCAGGAAATATGGTGGCTGCCTCCTTGACTGACTTGCCAACAAAAGGAACTGAAGGGTCAAGTGTAGTACCTATGAGCGTTAAAGCTCCATTTTCAAATTCATAGCTGTCGC
This sequence comes from Candidatus Arcticimaribacter sp. UBA7428, assembly GCA_002477625.1. GTDB lineage: Bacteria > Bacteroidota > Bacteroidia > Flavobacteriales > Flavobacteriaceae > Arcticimaribacter. The sequence continues at coordinate 34,869 of DLQQ01000034.1, read as the reverse complement.
TAAAAGCTGATTGATCCAGTAGTTGTTGAATTTCAACAGCAGCCAATTCTTCGGGCGAAAAAAGTTCGTCTACGCCTAGATCAGAAAAGCTCACTCCGTCTGTTGCATTGATGAATTCGATACTAGAAATTCGAGCTATTGTTTTTTTACATCCCAATTGTTTTGCCAAAGCACAAATAGTGATGTTGGTTGTTTCTTGTGAAGTTACCGAAATAAAAAGATCGGAGTTGCCCACATCAGCTTCTCGTATGAGAGACAAAGAGCAAGCATCACCCTTTATGGTCTTGATGTCTAAGTTGTTTTCGGCATAATTGAGACGTTCCTTATCGGTGTCGATAAGAGTAATATCTTGGGATTCAAAAGAAAGGAGTTTAGCAAGATGAAATCCTACTTCTCCAGCCCCTGCGATAATTATTTTCATAGAGTAATATTCAGTAAACTCAATACAAATATACTAATTTGTTTAGAGTTAGCTTATAAAACCGAAGCTCCCAAAAATAAATTTACTCTTGCAGCTCATTTAACCACAAATAAAAGAGCGAAATAAGGGGGTNNAAAATTTCTTCATTATCTATCTTTGCATTCTATGAAAAAGAGCGTTACTCCCTACAATCAAGAAGATTCAAAGAAAAAGCAAGTCACTGAAATGTTTGATGGCATTTCAACTGAATACGACGCACTGAACCGAAAAATATCTCTTGGAATTGATGTTAAGTGGCGGAAAAGGGTTGTAGATCTTTTGATTCCTAAAAAACCAGATCGTATTTTAGATATTGCGACTGGAACTGGTGATTTAGCGCTTGCACTTACCGCCACAGAGGCTTCAAGAATTGTAGGACTCGATATTTCTGCAGGGATGCTTTCCGTAGGAAAGGATAAAGTGAAAGCAGTAGGTCTAGAAAAAACCATCGAAATGGTTATGGGCGACAGTGAGGCTTTGACTTATGACGATAATTCTTTTGATGCAGTTACTGTGGCCTTCGGCGTTCGGAATTTTGAAAATTTAGAGCTGGGGCTTTCCGAATTGTTTAGAGTATTAAAATCGGGAGGAACTTTGGTGGTTTTAGAAACTGCGGTACCCACGCGTTTCCCTTTTAAACAGGGATATAAATTCCATACTCAGGTCATCATTCCACTTATGGGCAAACTCTTTACACGCGATCAAGCAGCCTACAAGTATCTCTCTGATTCGGCAGCTGTTTTTCCATATGGAAAGCAGTTCAACAATATTTTGGAGAAAATCGGGTTTATAGAAGTAGAGGACAAGCCACAAACCTTAGGGGTTGCCTCAATATATTGTGCCACAAAACCTTAATCTACCCAAAGCGGCAGTTCTAACACTAAGCCTTTTTCTTTTAGGAATAGAGGCTTTAAACGCCCAATACCCTAGTGTTACCGAACGGGTTCAAAACCTTCAAGATTTTGATGAACGCTTTTTACATTACGGATATTATTTTGGCCTCAATGAATTTGGCTTTAAGTTTGAATATGAAAAAACGTATTCGGCTCCTGTTGTTCTAAAAGGTCGTGGATTACCGGATATAGAGCTTGTGAAAAATTATGGCTTTAACGTAGGTTTAATTGGAGATATGCGGATTAATAAGTTTTTGAACCTTCGTTTTGAGCCGGGTTTATATTACAATCAACGAGATTTCATTTATCCAGATGCAACGCCCGGACTCAGCACAGATCAAGATTACCTGCGTGAAATTAAATCTACCTACATACACTTACCGTTGTTGATAAAATTTAGCGCCTTGCGAATAAATAATTTTAAGCCCTATTTGGTCGGTGGGATTTCTACTTCTTTCAATCTATCAAGTAATAAAAAAAGTAACGACGATAACTCCAACAATGTATTTCGGGTAATCAGTCAAACCTATAACTATGAAATTGGGTTCGGAATTGACTTTTATCTCCCTTATTTCAAATTTTCACCATCCATTCGGGGTCTTTTTTCAGTAGATAATGAATTGATCCAAGATGTTGATCCAATGAGTCCATGGACGTCTAACATCAATAATTTATATTCTCAGGCCATACTGATCAATTTTACATTCGAATAATTAAGTTCTGAATGCTTGTCCTAGAACAATAGCGGCAGCTATGGCTACATTTAAGCTTTCAGCACCTTCTTCTGAGCCGAAACGTGGAATTGTTATGACGTGTTTGACCAGCGATTTTACTTCTTCAGAAAGGCCATGTGATTCACTTCCCAACACGAGTATACCCTCAGAATCCAATGGCAACTCATAAACAGAACTTCCTGCTAATAAGGTTCCGTATATTGGTTTGTGGGTGTTTTTTAAAAAAGAAACCAAATCGGTATAAACACAGTTTACTTGAGACAACGAACCCATGGTCGCCTGAACAACTTTTGGATTATAACAATCGACTGTATCCAAAGAACAAACCAAAGTAGCTATCCCAAACCAATCGCAGAGTCTGATTATTGTCCCTAGATTGCCAGGGTCGGTCACTCCATCTAATGCTAAAATTCTTCCTTCTTGAGAAAAAGGCTGCAGTGTCGGAATACGAAAAACACCCAAAACCGAACTGGGAGATTTTAGCGAACTGATCCGTTCCATTTCTTTTGAACTAATTCGTTTTTCCTCCGCATATGCAAAAGATTGTGAAGCATAAATACAGTCGGCAACCCATCCCGATTTTAATAAATCATGTACTGTTTTTTCACCCTCAGCAACAAAGAGTTGAAGTTCTTTTCGATCCTTCTTATTTTGTAAGCTTTTGATTCGCTTGATTTCATTCTTCGTAATCATAAATGATGTATTTTTGCCTTAAATTAGGTTATACTTTGAAAGGAAGGCTCACAAAAATAATCATTCTTAGCTTGCTATCCTTATGCTTCTACAAATGTAGTAGCACAAAAAACATTGCACCCACTCAAAGCCTTCTTGTTCGAGAGGCCTTTTTAAAGAATGGGACGCCTATAAAACGTGACCTTGCTAAACAACTTAGCGTTGCTCCTCCCAATACAAAAGTTTTCGGAATCCCAGTCAAGCTCCACATTTATAATCTTGCGAAAGAAAGCCCCGATAGTTTATTTGATACTTGGCTAAACAAAAACCCAAAACGAATAAAACGGTTGACAAAATTATATTCTGAAAAACAAGTTGATCAACTCAGGGCCTACAAAAGAAATTTTAATTTTTGGCTGAAAAAATCGGGTGAACCCCCTTCGGTTTATTTTGAAAACAACAGCACCAATACCTCCAGGAGATTAGAGCAATACTATAAGAACAAAGGATATTTTAATACCTCTGTACGAACCTCTATCGACACATTAGCTCCGCAAAAAGTCCGTGCTAACTACCATATTGAAACTGGGGAATCATTTATTGTAGATCAAAAAATAGAAGACATTACCTCGGCAGACTTGGATTCGATTTATCGAAAAAACTTAGAGGATAGCCATATAAAAGAAGGTGCCGTATTTGAAGTTGGAAACTTTGATAAAGAACGGGATCGTTTGGTACAGTTATTCCGAAACAATGGAATAGAAAATTTTCAACAAAAATCGATTCGTTTCAAAGCCTACCTCGACAGCCTCGGTGAGGATCTTAAAATTCCTATTGGTATTGTAATTCAAAACGAAGCTAAACGAGAACAAAATAAGATTGTCGAAATTCCCTATGTCGTTCAAAAAGTTAACAAAATCAAACTCTACATTGAAGATCCAAACAAAGCGTTTACGGCATACACCGATACCATCCAATTCAACTCATTGACCATACTATCCGACGGCAAGTTGAACTACAAACCCCAAACACTAGCAAGCGGTGTTTTTATTAAAGAAGGGCTCCCTTACAGTGATTTGGACCGCTCGAACACCTATCGGTATTTTTCTGATCTCCGCATTTTTAAATACCCCAACATTGATTTCTCCAATGACTCTAATGATTCACTAGGTTTAGTTTCTTCCATCTACCTGACTCCGAGAGAGCCTTTTTCTGTTGGCTTTGATTTAGACCTTTCTCATTCCAATATTCAGTTTTTTGGAATCAGTCTAGGGAGTTCCGTTATAAGCCGCAATGTGTTTAAAGGAACTGAAACACTAGAATTGGGTTTAAAAGGTACTATTGGAGCCTCAAAAGATGTTGCGGACGCAAATGATGACTTTTTTAATATTTTTGAATTTGGAGGTGATTTAAAATTCCGTATTCCTAGAATGATTTTCCCTTTCAACGGCTCACTGTTTAAAAACTACTTCGAAAAGCCGAGTACCAAAATCATTATCGGTACTTCATTTCAACAAAATATTGGTTTGGATAAGCAGAATTTTGTGGGAACATTAGAATATCAGTGGAGTAAAAATAAAACACAGAAATACAATTTCAAACTGCTGGATCTCGAATTTGTAAACAACAAAGCCGTAGCAAATTATTTTAATGTATATCGTAACTCCTACGACCGCCTAAATAGTATTGCACAGCAAATCCAATACAACTCTCAATTTGTTGTAGACGACAATCTAGTAATTCCAGAAGGAACCACAGAATTCATAAACCAAGTTATCCAAGGAGAAACAAGAATAGAGCGTGAAGATCAGCTTTATCGAGATGTTCGTGTGATTCAAGAACGAGAAACTAGGCTTACATCCAACAACTTAATTACAAGTTCTGCTTTTAGTTTCAACAGGAATACACAAGAAAACATCTTTGATGAGGATTTCTCTCAGTTTCAATTAAAAGTTGTTTCCAGTGGAAACCTTTTGACAGGATTACTGAATCTGACTGGAAAAGAAAAAAACGAAGATCAGGTGTATGAGTTTCTTGATGTTATTCCATCTCAATTCATCAAGACCGAATTTAATTTCATTAAGCACTGGAGCATAGGTAAAGAACAGGTATTGGCTATGCGCTTGTTTTCTGGAATTGCTATTCCTTATGGAAATTCTGATAACATACCCTTTACTCGTTCTTATTTTGCTGGAGGATCCAACGACAACCGAGCCTGGAAGGCTTACAAACTTGGCCCTGGAGTTGGCGAAAATTCAAATGAATTCAACGAAGCTAACTTTAAAATAGCCTTTAATTTGGAATATCGCTATACTATTTTAGGCCCCCTTAAAGGTGCTTTTTTTATCGATGCTGGGAATATCTGGAATGCTTTAGACAATATCGAAGACCCTAAACAACGCTTCGATGGCTTCGAAGATCTTGATGAAATAGCAATTGGAACTGGTTTTGGTCTACGTTATGATTTCGATTATTTTGTGTTTCGCTTAGATTCTGGCTTTAAAACTTATGATCCTTCACAAACAAAGGCAGATCGTTGGGGAAAACAGATTTCTTTTCGAAGAACGGTATTCAACATTGGAATAAATTACCCATTTTAAAAAAAACGATTACATTTGGTGCTTCAAAATTGAAAAACAAAACAATAATCTTATGAGTTCAACAATTCCCTCTGGTGTAATTACAGGAAAACAAGTGCAAGAAGTTTTTGCTTTAGCAAAAGAAAAGAAGTTTGCATTACCTGCAGTAAATGTAATTGGAAACAATACCGTGAATACCGTTCTTGAAACTGCTGCAGAGCTCAACAGCCCTGTTATTATTCAATTTTCAAATGGAGGCGCAATTTTCAACGCTGGAAAAAGCTTAGACAATACCGATCAGAAAGCAGCTATTGCTGGTGCAGTTGCTGGTGCAAAGCACATTCATGAACTAGCCGATGCTTACGGAGCTACCGTTATTTTAAATACGGACCACTGTGCAAAAAAACTTTTACCTTGGATCGACGGTTTACTCGATGCTGGAGAGAAATTCTATGCTGAAACTGGAAAATCCCTTTACAGTTCTCATATGATTGACCTTTCTGAAGAGCCTTTAGAAGAAAATATTGCAATTTGCAAGACCTATTTAGAGCGTATGTCAAAAATGGGAATGACCCTTGAAATTGAATTAGGAATTACAGGGGGTGAAGAAGATGGTGTAGACAACAGTGATGTTGACGTTTCTAAACTCTATACACAACCTGAAGAGGTAGCGTATGCTTTTGAAGAGTTGAGACAAGTAAGCGATCAATTTACTGTGGCTGCAGCATTCGGAAATGTGCACGGGGTTTACAAGCCGGGTAACGTAAAGCTTACTCCGAAAATCCTTAAAAACTCTCAAGAGTATATCAGTACAAAATATGACTTATCTGAAAATACGGTAGATTTTGTATTCCACGGTGGATCCGGTTCTACTGTTGAAGAGATTCGTGAAGCTATCGGATATGGAGTAATCAAAATGAATATCGATACCGATCTTCAATTTGCTTTTACTGAAGGAATTCGTGACTATATGGTCGAAAATATCGACTACTTAAAAACTCAAATTGGGAACCCAGAAGGAAAAGATCAGCCCAATAAGAAAAACTACGATCCGAGAAAATGGTTGCGTTTGGGAGAACAAACCTTCAAACAAAGATTAATCCAAGCATTTGAAGATCTAAATAATATCAATACATTAGCCTAATCAAAAAGGAATAAATGAGTTGGTTTAAACGTAGCGAACAGGGGATTCAAACCCGAACAGAAGAGAAAAAAGATATTCCAAAAGGGCTCTGGTACAAGACTCCTACTGGTAAAATTATAGAAACACAAGAGCTTGCAGATAATTTTTATGTAAGCCCAGAAGACGAATATCATGTTCGCGTTGGCAGTAAGGAATATTTCGAAATTCTCTTTGATGATAATCACTTTAAGGAAATCAACAGCGATATTGTTTCTAAAGATTTCTTGAAGTTTAAGGACACGAAGAAGTATAGTGATCGCTTAAAAGATACCACCAAAAAGTCTGGTTTAAAAGATGCAATCCGAACTGCCGTTGGCAAATCAAACGGAAAAGAAGTCGTAATTGCTAGTATGGATTTTGGTTTTATCGGCGGTTCTATGGGATCGGTAGTAGGCGAAAAAATAGCCCGTGCGGTTGACTATGCCATTGAAAAGCATTTGCCGTTTATTATCATCTCAAAATCGGGAGGAGCTCGAATGATGGAAGGTGCATTTTCGTTGATGCAATTAGCTAAAACGAGTTCAAAACTAAGTGAACTAGCAGAGTCAAAACTACCCTACATATCGCTTTGTACGGATCCAACAACGGGTGGTACAACCGCTTCTTTCGCAATGCTTGGAGATATTAATATTGCGGAACCGGGCGCTTTAATAGCCTTTGCTGGACCTCGTGTTGTAAAAGACACAACTGGAAAAGATTTACCCGAAGGATTCCAGCGAAGTGAGTTTCTTCTTGAAAAAGGGTTCTTAGATTTTATCGCTCATCGTAAACATCTAAAAAACAAGATCAATCTATACATTGACTTGATTCTCAATCAGCCGATTAGAAACTAAGCATTAATCAAAAATAAGTGTATATTTGCACCGCCTAATAATAGGCATACATAACAATCATTAAATAATATTAGCATGTATTTGACAAAAGAAATTAAAGAAGGGATTTTCAAAAAACACGGGAAATCCAAATCAGACACCGGTACTGCAGAAGGACAAATTGCTTTGTTTTCTCACAGAATCAACCACTTGTCTGATCACTTAAAAAACAATCGAAAAGACTATAATACAGAACGTTCCCTAGTAAAACTAGTAGGAAAAAGAAGAAGTCTCTTAGATTACTTAAAAGCAAAAGATATTTTACGTTACCGTGCAATTGTAAAAGAATTAGGTCTACGTAAATAATTCAAACGCATTTCCTCCGGGAGTATTAAAAGCTGAACCTTAGTTTTTCATTGGTATCCTACAACGACAACACAACACACTGTTTAGGTTTAACAAAAATGAAAAAAAATGATTCCAAAAGTTTTTAAAGAGGTCATTGACCTCGGCGATGGACGAGAAATCTCTATTGAAACAGGTAAGCTAGCGAAGCAAGCCCACGGTTCAGTTGTAGTGCAAATGGGAAAAGCCATGTTGCTCTGTACAGTTGTATCGAACTACAAACAATCTGATGTAGACTTTTTACCGTTAACAGTAGATTATCGTGAAAAATTTGCAGCAGCTGGACGCTATCCAGGTGGTTTTTTCAAAAGAGAAGCACGCCCAAGCGACGGTGAAGTATTGACGATGCGTTTAGTCGATCGTGTACTACGCCCATTATTCCCAAAAGATTATCACGCCGAAACACAAGTGATGATTCAATTGATGTCGCATGACGAAGATGTTATGCCAGACGCTTTAGCTGGTCTAGCCGCTTCAACTGCCATTCAATTGAGTGACTTTCCATTCGAATGTGCTATTTCTGAAGCTCGTGTAGCTCGAGTAAATGGTGAATTCGTCATCAACCCTAGTCGCGCACAATTAGCAGAATCTGATCTTGATATGATGATCGGTGCTTCTGCAGATTCAGTGATGATGGTTGAAGGTGAAATGGATGAAATTTCTGAAGAAGAAATGGCAGACGCTATCAAATTTGCTCATGAAGCCATTAAGGTTCAAATTGCTGCACAATTACGATTAGCCGAAGCTTTCGGAAGAAAAGAAATTCGTGAATACGATACTGCCGAAGCAAACGAAGATTTAGAAAAACGCATTCATGACATGGCTTACGATAAGTGTTATGCAATTGC
>DLQQ01000034.1:0-26219 GCA_002477625.1 Candidatus Arcticimaribacter sp. UBA7428 | reverse complement strand
GAAATGGCCGAATTTGGACATCTAGTTGGTGGATATTACAGAAAAGCAGAAAAAGAAGCTGTCCGTGAATTAACACTAAGTGAAGGTGTGCGTTTAGATGGTCGTAAAACGGATGAAATTAGACCGATTTGGTGTGAAATAGATTACTTACCATCGACACATGGTTCATCTATCTTTACTCGTGGAGAGACTCAAGCTCTTGCTACTGTAACACTAGGAACGTCACGAGATTCAAATAAAATCGATATGCCTTCTCATGAAGGTGAAGAAAGTTTCTATTTACACTACAACTTCCCTCCTTTNNTCCTTTTTGTACTGGTGAAGCGCGTCCTTTGAGAGGTACTTCCCGTCGTGAGGTTGGACATGGTAATTTAGCACAACGTGGTTTAAAAGGTATGATCCCAGCTGATTGTCCGTATACTGTTCGTGTCGTTTCTGAGGTATTAGAATCCAATGGATCATCTTCTATGGCTACTGTATGTGCAGGAACTATGGCATTGATGGATGCGGGTGTAAAGATTACAAGACCAGTTTCTGGAATTGCAATGGGACTTATTTCTGACGGAGATCGCTATGCTGTATTGTCTGATATTTTAGGTGATGAAGATCACTTAGGAGATATGGACTTTAAAGTAACCGGTACTTCTGAAGGGATTACTGCCTGTCAAATGGATATTAAAATCAAAGGTTTACCCTATGAAATTCTTGTAAACGCTTTAAAACAAGCTCGTGCAGGACGTTTACATATTCTTGATAAAATTACCGAAACCGTCGCAACACCAGCTGAAGATGTGAAACCACATGCTCCAAAAATGGTAACGCGTGTCATTCCTAATGAATTCATTGGTGCATTAATTGGTCCTGGAGGAAAAGTAATTCAAGAACTTCAAAAAGAAACAGGCTGTACCATTGTTATCAATGAAGATCCTGTAACAGAAGAAGGAATTGTTGAAATTCTTGGAACGGATCAAGTAGGTATTGATGCGGTTATATCAAAAATTGATTCTTTAATGTTCAAACCAACAGTAGGAAACAGCTACCAAGTAAAGGTTATCAAAATGCTTGACTTTGGTGCAGTTGTTGAATATTTAGATGCTCCTGGAAACGAAGTTCTACTTCACGTAAGTGAATTGGCATGGGAACGTACAGAAAATGTATCTGACGTTGTGAATATGGGCGATGTCTTTGATGTGAAATATTTCGGTCAAGACGCAAGAACACGTAAAGAAAAAGTATCGCGTAAAGCCTTATTGGAAAAGCCTGAAGGCTATGTAGCTCGCCCACCAAGAGATGATAGTCGTGGTCGTGACAATAAGCGTCGTGATGATAGAAAACCAAGAAATAGAGATTAATTTCTGTTGCGTTTTTAAATTTTAAAAACCTCTCAATTCAATTTGAGAGGTTTTTTTTTGGTATGCATGTAACATTTTAAGCTTTTGAACGTATAAGAAGTATACACAATATTTAATCATACATGAGACAACTTAAAATTACCAAGCAGGTAACCAATCGCGAAACCGCTTCTCTTGACAAATATCTTCAAGAAATAGGAAAAGTAGATTTAATTACCGCAGAGGAAGAAGTAGAATTAGCGCAAAGGATTAAAGCAGGGGATCAAGTTGCTCTCGAAAAACTAACCAAAGCAAACCTAAGATTTGTTGTATCTGTAGCAAAACAATACCAAAATCAAGGATTAACACTGCCAGATTTAATTAATGAAGGAAACTTAGGATTGATCAAAGCGGCTAAACGTTTTGATGAAACTCGTGGATTTAAATTCATTTCTTATGCTGTTTGGTGGATTCGTCAATCTATACTTCAAGCCCTAGCAGAGCAATCGAGGATTGTTCGTTTACCTTTGAATAAAATCGGTTCGATTAATAAAATCAATAAAACCTATGCCTTTCTAGAGCAAGCTCACGAACGTGCGCCTTCTGCAGAAGAAATTGCTAAGGAATTAGACATGACCATCAATGACGTAAAGGAGTCTCTTAAAAACTCGGGTAGACACGTCTCAATGGACGCACCACTAGTAGAAGGAGAAGATTCTAATCTATACGATGTACTGAATAGTGGAGAATCACCCAATCCCGATAGAACTTTACTTCATGAATCATTAAAAACAGAAATTGAACGTGCTTTGGAAACACTTACTCCTCGTGAGGCAGATGTGGTTCGCTTGTACTTCGGTCTTGGAGAACAACACGCAATGACACTTGAAGAAATTGGTGAAACTTTTGATCTGACACGCGAACGTGTTCGTCAAATCAAAGAAAAAGCCATTCGACGCCTGAAGCATACATCTCGAAGTAAAATCTTGAAAACATATTTAGGGTAACCTAACAAGCAACCTTCGGGTTGCTTTTTTTATAACTAAAAACTATTTTACAATGCCAACACTTATAGCACCCTCCCTTTTAGCGGCTGACTTTGCAAACCTTCAACGAGATTCAGAAATGCTCAACAAAAGTGAAGCAGACTGGTTTCATATTGACATTATGGACGGTGTGTTTGTTCCCAACATATCCTTTGGAATGCCTGCCCTCAAGGCGATCGCAAAACATGCTACTAAACCCCTTGATGTTCATTTGATGATTGTAAATCCAGATCAGTACATTGAGACCTTTGCTGAGCTTGGCTCAGCAGTGCTTACAGTTCATTACGAAGCTTGTGATCACCTACATCGTACACTTCAAAAAATAAAATCTTGTGGAATGAAAGCTGGAGTAGCTTTAAATCCTCACACACCCATCACTGTCTTAGAATCGATCATTAAGGATGTGGATGTTGTTTGCCTTATGAGTGTTAATCCTGGTTTCGGTGGACAATCGTTCATTGAAGAAACTTACACTAAGGTACGGACGTTAAAGACCCTTATTCGAGAAAAAGAGAGTGCTACTTTAATTGAAATTGATGGAGGTGTAACGAATAAAAACGCAAAGCAACTTATCAACGCTGGTGCTGATGTCTTAGTAGCTGGAAGCTATGTTTTTGGAGCAGAAGACCCAATTCAAACCATAGCAGGATTAAAGGAAATCTAAGGTGTAGATTTGAATTAAGAGAATAAAAAAAGGGTGAACATATGTTCACCCTTTTTTGTTTCAGCGATATAAAGCTTAATTCTCAGTCAAAGCTTTGAATTCAACTCTTCTGTTTTTAGTTCTAGCTTGAGGTGAATCATCTCCGTCAATCGGCATAGTCTCACCGTAGGCCTTCACTTCAATTCTATTAGGATCAGCTCCTAATTCGATCAATTTAGCCTGAACAGCTTCTGCTCTCTTAAGAGATAGAGCATCATTATACTCAGCGCTTCCATCACTTGAGGCATGACCTTCAATTAAAATTTTTGCACTTGGATTCTCATCTAAGACCCGCTTGATTTCACCTATTGCAGCAAATACCTTTTTACCCATAAGCTTCGAGCTTTCGGCAGCAAACAATATGTTAGAACCAATACCATTCATCTTATCTAAAATATCTTTTGGAGTATCAGGACAACCGTTACCTTCAGCTGTACCAGCTTCTTCAGGACAAGCGTCATCTTTATCTGCAACACCATCATTGTCAGTATCTGGCCATGGGCATCCTTTATTTTCAAGATCACCTGCTTCTTCTGGACATTCATCTTCTGAATCCATTATTCCATCCTCGTCAGTATCAGGACATCCGTTTAATTCAACTAAACCTGGAACATCTACACAAGTATCATCTTTATCTAAGACCCCATCGCCATCTGTATCAGGACATCCGTTATTTTCTTCTGGACCAGCTTCTTCTGGACAATCATCCATGTTATCTGGAATTCCATCAGCGTCTGTATCAGGGCAACCTTCAAATTCTTTAAGACCTGGAACATCTGGGCATTTATCTTTCTTATCAGAAATACCATCTTTATCGGCATCTCCAGAACCTAGACCGTATGAAAGGCCTGCAGAGTGCTGCAAGAAATTACCTTTGGGATTATCTTGTGATGAACGGTAGGACGTCTCAACAAAAGCGCTTAAGTTATCTCCTAACTTATAACTGAAACCCGCACCACCGAAGTACGTATCTGTTGCACTTGAAGCTGCATTAAACGAGCTTTGGTCAATTATATCTATTGAAGCTCTTGCTACACCCGCCTTTAAGTAGGGACTCAGTTTACTATCGCGAGAAAAACCATATTTCAAAGCAAAATCAATGCTGCTAAATTTGGCATCATTAAGCCCAGATTCACTTTTTATGTTGTTGAGAGAAAATTGTGCTCCCAGAGAAAGACCTCCGTAAACCGTTCTAAAAACAGACAAAGAAGGAACTCCTAGGCTCATACTTTTGTAATTACTTTTTGTAAGAGCATTGGCTCCCCCAGTAAAGTCGCTTTGTAAGCTAATTCCATTAATTCCAGCTGAAATCAACCATGGGTTGTCTGATGTTTGCGCTTGAACTACCCCAGCAAACAGGAATAATAAAGCGATTAGTTTTAAATTTTTCATGTATAGTTATTTAGTTATAATAAGATACTATTAGCGTTTTTTGTTATTTACAAATAGTAAAATAAAAGATTTTTAACTTCAAAAATACAATTTTTATAATTAAATTAAAAACTCTTTTTAAGATATCGAATTTTTACAAATAAAATTCAAAAAAAAACTGCATCAGTATCACTAAACAAATTATCTTTAAAAAGTATTTACTTCAAATTATAAATCCGTTTAATGGGTACAAAAGCAGACTTAGAAATCGCCACCACAACCTTAGCCGCTAGAGGATATTTAAAGCTTCCAGTACCGACGAAAGATAAAATTGTCTCTGAAATCAAGCGTTTAAAAATGGATAAAAATGCGGTAATACTAGCGCACTATTACCAAAACAAGGAGATTCAGGAATTAGCTGATTATTTGGGTGACAGTTTGTATTTAGCAAAAATTGCAGCAGAAATAAAAGCAGATATCATTGTTTTCGCGGGTGTTCACTTTATGGCAGAAACTGCAAAAATAATTAATCCAACAAAAAAAGTTGTTCTTCCAGATCTGAAAGCGGGTTGCTCTTTGGCAGATTCTTGTCCACCAGCTGATTTTAAGAAGTTTAAAGAAATGCACCCTGAGGCCCTTGTAGTAACCTATATCAATTGCTCCGCTGACATAAAAGCCTTGAGTGATATTGTTTGTACTTCAAGTAATGCCGTACAAGTAATTAATTCAATCCCAAAAGACAAACAAATCATATTCGCTCCAGACAAAAATCTTGGCCGCTACCTGATCAAAGAAACGGGTCGTGATATGATTCTTTGGGAAGGTTCCTGTATAGTACATGAAGCATTTTCGTTCGAAAAAATAGTAACCCTTTTTAAGGAACACCCAAAAGCAAAGTTCATCGCACATCCAGAGAGTGAAAGCCAAGTCTTGGATGTTGCGCACTATGTTGGTAGCACATCTGGTTTACTCAAGTTTGTACAAGAAGACGATGCAACAGAATTCATTGTTGCAACTGAAGCTGGTATTTTACATGAAATGCAAAAAAGAGCACCGCATAAAGCATTCATCCCTGCGCCTGTAGAGGACGATACCTGTGCCTGTAGTGAATGTGCCTTTATGAAACTCAATACGCTAGAGAAATTATACCTTTGCTTGGAACATGAATTGCCCGAAATCCTTCTAGAAGAAAACTTGATGCACAGAGCGCGTCTTCCTATAGAACGAATGCTAGAAATCGGTTAAGATGAATACAGATGTACTTGTTATTGGAACCGGAATTTCTGGATTATCTTATGCAATCAAGTTGTCAAAATTATCTCCAACAACAAAAATCACTTTAATCTGTAAAGAAGATTTGATGGAGGGCAATACCCGATATGCCCAAGGCGGAATTGCTGCAGTTTATAATTTCGAAAAAGACTCCTTTAAAAAGCACATTGAAGACACCTATATTGCTGGGGATTATGAGGGAGATCCTGAAGTTATAGATTTTGTTATTAAAGAAGGTACCGATCGGGTAAATGAATTGATGCAATGGGGAACTGCATTCGACACCAAGACAACAAAAGAATTTGATTTAGTCCGTGAGGGTGGACATTCAGAAAATAGAATTTTACATTACAAAGACCATTCTGGCTCAGAGATACAACGGGCATTGATAAATAAAATCAAGGCAATTGACACCATTGAATACTTAGAAAACCACATCTTAGTAGACTTAATCACCGATCACCATACCAAGACTGAACATAAGCGCTGCTACGGAGCCTATATAATTTCTACTCTGGATCAAGAAATAATTACCATAGCCTCAAAGCTCACAATCCTAACAACCGGTGGTGTAGGTCAACTCTATGAGTTCACAACCAACCCTAAGGTAGCTACTGGTGATGGTCTTGGAGCGGCATATCGAGCAAAAGTACAGATCAAAAATTTACCCTACATACAATTTCATCCTACAGCACTTTACCCAAAAGTAAACGGAGATACTTTTCTGATCACAGAAGCTGTTCGTGGTTCGGGTGGCGTACTCAGAAACCTAGATGGTGAGCGATTCATGCCAAATTACGATCCTAGAAAAGAATTAGCTCCCCGTGATATTGTATCTCGAGCTATCGCTCAGGAATTGCTTTCACGAAAAGAGAGTCATGTATTATTGGATGCTACAGCTATAGAAAAAGATGAATTCTTGTCACACTTCCCCATGATACACGACACCTGTATTTCAATTGGTATTGACCCAATGAAAGAAGGAATTCCAGTTGTTCCTGCTGCGCATTACAGTTGTGGTGGTATCGAAGTTGACTCCCATGGAGAATCGAGTTTAAAAGGGCTCTTTGCCATAGGAGAATGTAGTCATACAGGACTTCATGGAGCCAACCGACTAGCATCTAACTCCCTACTAGAAGCTATTGTTTACGCCCACAGAGCAGCCGTATGCTCTGCAAATAGTTTAAGTGAACCCATCTTAGAACATTCGTTTTACAACAGCATACCGGATTGGAATGGTCAAGAATATTCCTCGGATTTAAAACTTGATAAAACTCAAAAGCTCTTTAATAATCTACAAAAGATTATGAGTGAAAAAGCAGGTATTTTCAAGACAAACAAAGGGTTGAACGAAGCTGCTGTAGAGTTGAACCACCTGTATACAGAAACTCTCGATCTGTACCAAAAAAATAAGTTGACACCTCAATTATGTGAATTAAGGAACATGGTAAGTGTGGCTTATTTATTAATCAATCAGGCTTTAGAAATCAATGCAAATAAAGGGGTGTTTTACAATAACGATTATGCATAAAAATACTTTTCTTAAAGATTACAAAAACGAAATAGATTTATTCATAGCAGCAGCTTTGAAGGAAGACATTGGAAATGGTGATCATACCAGCCAGTCCTGTTTATCAAACAACAACATAAGTCGTGCGAACCTTTTGGTCAAAGAAGCCGGAATCATTGCTGGAGTTGAACTTGCCAAACACATCTTCAAAACCAAAAATGAAACGTTTACTTTTGAAACTAAAATAGCGGATGGCGCCTGGGTAAATCCTGGCGATGTAGTTTTTACAGTCGAAGGACCCCAACTTGAATTACTAGCCACAGAGCGCCTTGTACTGAACTGCATGCAACGAATGAGTGGAATTGCTTCGCTTACGCGTCAAACAGCCGATCTTATAAAGCACACCTCTTGTACACTGCTAGACACACGGAAAACAACACCAAACTTTCGCTATCCTGAAAAATGGGCTGTCCTCATTGGAGGTGGTGAAAATCATCGTATGGGCTTATTTGATGTGATCATGATCAAAGATAATCATGTAGATTTTTGTGGCTCAACAGCAAAAGCCCTAAGTAAAACAAAACAGTATTTAGAAGCAAACAACCTAAATATTCCCGTGATAATCGAAGTACGAAATCAATCAGAAATTAAAGCTTGCCTATATTTTCCTTGGATTCACCGTATTTTATTGGACAATATGAATCCAGAAGTTTTAAAAGAAGGGCTTAAAATTATTGACGGAAAAATAGCTACGGAAGCATCGGGAAATATCACTAAAGAAACGATTGTAGCAATTGCAGAGACTGGAGTGGATTATGTTTCTCTTGGAGCTTTAACACATTCTGCACAGAATATGGACTTGAGTCTAAAAGCCGTCTGAAAACTTTTTATAAATTCAACACCGGGTTATAACCCGAGAGGTCAATAGCAAACCACTCAAATGTTGTGTTTTTATTTTGAATAGAGACCGGAATTTGAACTCGAATTTTCTTCTTTTCAGTAGCCAGAGCGTTCAACACTTCATCCTCCAATTGCATTTGAAATACATTGCTTCTAGAGTAGGTAGTTTTCGATGTTGCTACTCCTCCATCAATATTAATAATTTCGATATTAACTGGACAGACACTCAGACAGCGTGGAAATTTAAAGTCATTTTCATTCGTTGCGGTTGACTCAAAATAAATACCAAGAATATTCCCTTTATCCGAACCACTTTTCCCGATCTTAAAGTTAACAGTAATGCCCATTTCAATAACGGAACCGCCTTCAACACTTTCCTTTATTGTATTCGTTGATGGTTTTCCTAGGATAAAATAAGGGACGATATCTTCCCCTGAAGGCAATTGCTTCATATCAAAAATCCAGCCTGCCTGCTCATATACTCCTTGAGCAATTTCTTGAGCTTTACCATTTGAGTTAGTGCCTGAACAAGAGGATGCCAAAACCAAGATAAGAACTAAAGAGATTATAGCATTTTTCATATAAAAAATTATATCATAAAAATACAAAGTTTATTGATCAATAAAAAGTTTGTGCTACTTTTACTGAAGGACTAGCTTTTTACTTACATTTAATTAGAAAAATTCCTATGATTTTCTCAGAACAATCAAATTTAGAAACCATTTTAAACGGCTTATTTCGAACCTATTTTGACCGTGTCCCTGATGTGAAAAAGATAACCAATGCAATGATTAAAAAAGGATGGGTCTCCTCACAAGAAGACATCATCAACGATCATGTAGCTTTTAGAACCTTAGGTTTAGACCATCTTGGAATAGCGTCATTTGAAAAGATTTTTCTTCATCATGGTTACGAAAAGAAAGAATTTTATTCTTTTGAAGCAAAAAAACTAAATGCCTATTGGTACGCCCCTCCAACTAGAAATTTACCTCGGATTTTTATAAGTGAGCTTCGTGTAAACGATCTGAGCGAAAAGGCGCAAAACATCATCCACAAGTATACAAACTCAATAAAAAGTGATCCTGTAGATTCCCTAAACCTGAATCAGCCCTCAGAAGTCATTGAATTTTTCGAAAAACCATTGTGGGAATTACCCACTCTTGAGGACTATAATGTGCTTTTAAATGAAAGTGAGTACGCAGCTTGGGTGATTTACAATCGGTACTACTTAAACCATTACACGATTAGTGTACACGAATTACCTGATGGCTTTGATCGCCTCGAAAAATTCAACCTGTTTTTATCAGAACTGGACATTAAACTAAACGATGCTGGGGGCGTTATCAAAACCAGTAAAGACGGCTTGTTACTTCAAAGCAGTTCGGTAGCAGAAATGATTACGGCAACATTTGCAGGAAATAAAACACAAAAAATAGCGGGAAGTTATGTAGAATTTGCTGAACGAAAAGTTCTAGAAGAATTTCAAGATCTTGATCCAAAACTCATTACAGCAAAACACAGAAGGGATGGTTTTGAGACAGCCAATGCGGATAAAATTTTTGAAAGCACATTTTTAAAACAAACTAAGAAAAGCTAGGTATGGAGAAAGGGTTCATTGTAATGATTTCAGTTTTTTTATTAATAACAGTAATTCACTTCGTTTCTCTAAAATTAATCCGTTCTTCAGAAGAAAGGAAAGAACGTTTGAGAACTGTTTTCTTCTATATTTATGGGGCTGTTTATGCAATTATAGGAGCAATCCAACTAGAACTTAATGATGGTGAAGGCATTTTCTATATTTTACAAATTGCCAGTGGGATAGCATTCATAATTCTCAATTACTTTGGAAAGCTGAACTTTAATAAATAATTTATAAAAGTGACCCAGAAGGGATTCGAACCCCTAACCGTCAGAGCCGAAATCTGATATTCTATCCAGTTGAACTACTGGGCCATTTTATATAGACAAATTTAAGGCTATAAATTATGTAAACAAAAAAGATGTATAGGATTTAACGCTCAGATCCATTTAAATGCGTTCTAACATAACTATGCAGAAAGCAATTGTTTCACTAGAGTCGAAATAGTTTTTCCGTCTGCCTTACCAGCCAATTGTTTGCTCGCCATGCCCATAACCTTTCCCATATCCTTCATACTGCTAGCACCCGTCTGAGCGACAATACTTTCGATAACCTTCCCTACTTCTTCTTCTGAAAGCTGCTCGGGCAAAAAACGTGCAATGACTTCGGCTTGAGCCTCTTCAGGCTCTGCTAGATCAACACGGTTTTGTTCTCTAAAAATTGCTGCGCTGTCGCGGCGTTGTTTTACCAGTTTTTGAAGTAATTTTATTTCTTCATCTTCTGACATTCCATCCGATGCTCCAGCTTCACTCTTCTGAAGTAATACCGCAGATTTAATTGCACGTAAAGCCTCTAATGCGAGTGCATTTTTAGCTTTCATTGCTTCTTTAATTTCAGTAGTTAAGTTGTCTAATGCTGCCATATTTATTTTAATTTAATCAACGTTATCGTGTAAAAAAGAATTGTTAGAGCGGAATTGAATATCTTCATTGCTATCCGTATCTAAAGTCATTTGCGAATTTCCGCTTGCCTCAGGAGCAGCATCAATATCAAACCCCATGCGTTTATATGCAGGTTGCTTTTCCATCTCTTCAATTCTATTGATATTGTTCTTAAAAGTGTAATTGAATTTTTTTAGTTGCTCTTTCCTTTTTTCATTTTCTGAATTTACGCTCTCATCAATTGAACGATCAAAAGGATTGGAGTCCCGAGCTTTTGTGCTTTCCTCTTGAATACTTTCTTTGGTTACCACCTTATAGGTTATATCAATTTCGTTGAGCTTGCCTTCGCTTACTGGTGCAATCAACTCTTCTGAAGGCTCTGTTTCTTCTAATTGAAATACGATAGGCTCCTCTTCTACATCAGTTTCTTGAACTGGAACTTGAACTTCAGAAATAACAACAGGCTCTTCCTCAAACTGAATTGGTTGTGCTGCTGAAACTTCTACTTTTGCCAGCGGTAAGTCAAATTCAAAGCTGATTTGACTTTCTTCCTCCAACATAGGTGTAAGATGTTCTGCATCAATAACCTCAATATCGCGAACGTTTACTACTTCGTTAATAACAAACTCTTGTTCTTCTTCGATTTCAGCTAGAGGCGCTTCAACACCTACTTCTTCGAATACAACATCGAGATCCAAAAGGTCTTCTGTTAATAAGATCAGGCTATCGTCTGGGATGCTTTTTTGAACAAGTGCTTGTTCCATTATAGTTTCGGCAACCTCTTCTACTGGGTCTTCTTCTAGTGTAAACTTTACAACGGGCTCTTCAACTTCTGGAGTAACAATCGGTGCAGAAAAAGCGGATGTTGCTTTTTTCTTCTCTGTTAAATCATGAACAAAAGGCTGATCTTCTTCAAGAGTGTGGATTACTTTTTTTGCTTCCGTATTTACAATTTCATGTTGCTGATCGGAATTAAATCCGGTAGCGATTATGGTTACCGAAATACTATCGCCTAATCCCGGATCATCGCCAACCCCCATGATGATGTTGGTATTGTTACCTGCTTCAGATTGGATAAAATCATTAATCTCGCCGATTTCATCAATTGTTATTTCTTCTTCACCCGAAACAATTAGCAGAAGAACATTTTTACAGCCTGTGATTTTATTATCGTTCAACAAAGGAGAATCCAATGCTTTTACAATTGATTCTTGCGCTCGGTTAGCTCCCGATGCACTTGCAGATCCCATAATAGCGGAACCGCTATTTGTCAAAACAGTTTTGGCATCTTTCAGGTCAATATTCTGTGTGTAATGATGTGTAATTACTTCTGCAATACCACGTGCAGCAGTGGCTAATACTTCATCTGCTTTTGAAAAACCAGCTTTAAAACCAAGGTTTCCATATACTTCTCGAAGCTTATTATTATTGATGACAATTAAAGAATCTACATTATTCTTTAACTCTTCCATTCCTTTTTGAGCTTGTTCCAGTCTTATTTTTCCTTCGAACTGAAAAGGCATGGTTACAATGCCTACTGTCAATACGTCTAGGTCCTTTGCCATACGAGCGATTATCGGTGCTGCACCGGTACCCGTACCCCCACCCATTCCAGCAGTGATGAAAACCATTTTGGTTTGCGTAGATAAAAGGGTATGCAAATCATCGTAGCTTTCTTGAGCCGACTGTCTTCCCACATCTGGGTTTGCACCTGCACCAAGACCCTCTGTAAGAGAAGCTCCTAATTGAATTTTGATTGGGACAGCACTTTTTTCGAGTGCCTGTGCATCGGTATTACAAACAACAAAATCAACACCCATAATCCCTTGCTGGAACATGTAATTAATCGCGTTGCTTCCACCCCCTCCAACTCCAATGACCTTAATGACATTACTTTTGTTTTTGGGGAGATCAAAATTTATACCCGTTGTAAATGTGTCCATGTACTTTAAATTTTAATTATGCTTTATCCAAAAATTCTTTAAACTTATCCGTCCATTTTTCAAAAATGGATTTTCTTCCCAAAGGAAGTTGTGTGTCTATTTCATTACCCATCACCTCTTCTTCTGAGCTTGCTTCTTCTTCGAGATCAGCTTCATCATGCGCGGGTGCGTTCTCAAGTGCATTCATAAGTAATCCTACAGCAGTTGAAAAAGTAGGGCTGGTTGTTTGCGGATCAGAATCTCCAGCTAAATGTTCGTTTGGGTATCCAACACGCGTATCCATCCCGGTGATATATTCCACCAGTTGCTTCAGGTGTTTGAGTTGGCTTCCACCACCTGTAAGCACAATTCCTGCGATGAGTTTCTTCTTTGGGTCTTCGTGACCGTAATTTTTAATCTCTAAAAAAGCTTGTTCAATAATTTCAATGACACGCGCATTGATTATTTTTGAAAGTGTTTTTAATGAAATTTCTTTGGGCTCTCTCCCTCTTAGTCCGGGTATAGAAACAATTTCTGTTTCCTTGTTTTCTCCCGGCCAAGCCGAGCCAAATTTTATTTTTAAAAGTTCTGCCTGCTTATTAATGATGGAACAACCTTCTTTTACATCTTCGGTAATGACATTTCCACCAAAAGGAATTACGGCTGTATGACGTATGATACCGTCTTTAAAGACAGCTAAATCTGTAGTCCCTCCGCCAATATCGATCAAGGCAACTCCAGCTTCTTTTTCTTCTTGACTTAAAACTGCATCTGAGGATGCGATGGGCTCTAGAGTAACTTTACCCATGGTTAATCCAGCGCTTTTAATACATCGTCCAATGTTTCTGATCGAAGAAACTTGACCAACAACCACATGGAAGTTTGCTTCTAAGCGACCACCGTACATCCCAATAGGTTCTTTTATTTCTGCCTGTCCGTCGACTTTAAACTCTTGAGGGAGCACATGGATAATCTCTTCTCCTGGGAGCATCACTAATTTGTGAACCTGGTTGATTAGGCGATCAATATCATCTTCATTAATTACTTCGTCAGCATTTTCTCGGGTTATATAATCACTGTGCTGAAGGCTTCGGATGTGCTGTCCAGCGATGCCGACAATTACTTCATCAATAGAAACATCTGCTTTTGCTTCTGCTTCAGTAACAGCTGTCTGAATGGACTGAATGGTTTGGGTTATGTTGTTCACAACACCACGGTGTACACCTAAGCTTTTGGATTTACCTACGCCTAGAACTTCTACCTTACCGTATTCATTCTTTTGCCCAACCATGGCTACGATCTTTGTAGTTCCAATATCTAACCCTACGGATATGTTTTTACTCTTCATAACGGATCAACTTGATGCAATTACTTGCTGATTGTATTTTAAATTTATTCTTGTAAAATCTGGCTTCTCTTCGACAGCATCCAAATACTTACATAATGTTTTTAATTTTACTGCCTTTTGTTCAAAAGAGGTAAACGCACCCCATTCAATTATAAAATCATAGGAGCGGATTTTTAACAAATAACCTCCCGCTTGACTTTCAATTTGAACGATTTCTTTTTTTAGAAAATCATCCGCATTTATTTTTTGCATAAAACCAACCAATGCTTCTGTTTGTTTCTCACTTGGAGTTCCAAAAAAAAGTGGAACATGTGCTGTAAAATGATCCGAAAGCGGAACTTTCTCAGCTTCAATATCCACATAATAGGTTTCGTCACCAATAATTCTCAACAAAGGAATTCGCTCTTCAACACTGACTATCAATACCCTCGAAGGAGAGTTGAATACCTCTGCATTCCGAACGACAGCATAAGCTTCCAAGCCTGCTTCAATACTACTCAAAGCTAGGGTATCTTTTACACCAATAGTGGACAATTCTTGGTTTAGTATTAACAATTTATTAACCGTTTCCACATTTAAAAAATCATGTCGGTTGTCAGCAAAAGAAACTTCTACCCGCACGATTTCACGTTGACTGTTTCTCCACTGCGCAAAAACAACTGCAGCAACAACCAAAGTCAGCACCGAAACTAAACCACCATATTTATAAAGCTTCATCATATAATAATTTATGTTTAATGGCTTCGACTTCTACACCGATATCCCCTGCTCCTAGCAGCACAATAATGCGTTCTTCGACCAAACTCAGTCTATTTGCCAAATCTTTTTTCGTGATCAATTCAACCGAAGGTCCAGAAATCATTTCTTTTAAAGCAGCAGAAGACACTCCTACAATAGGCAACTCACGTGCAGCATATATATCCAAAAGCAACACCCGATCAAAAAGAGAAAGAACCCTTGCAAAGTCCGTCATAAAATCTTGTGTACGAGAAAATAAATGCGGCTGAAAAACAACACATTTCTCCTCAGTTGGAAAGCTTAATTTTAAAGTTTCGTATACAGCTTTTATCTCTGTAGGATGATGAGCATAATCGTCGATCAAAACCCTATTATCATTATTAATCAAAACCTGAAGGCGTCTTTGAACCCCGGGAAAGGTGGCCAAACTCTTGACCAAATCTTGAAGCTGAAGGCCAGCCTTCGAAGCCATCGCCAAAGCCACAAGTGCATTCGACAAATTGTGCATCCCCAATTGATTGAAAAATTGATTTTTATAGACCCCATCAGGTGTATGCAGATCAAAATAAGATCCTGAGGCATCTGGTTTAATAGCATCGATATAAAAATCTGCTTCCTCCGAAACACTGTAGGTAATTCCGTTCAACGCGATATTCTTCTCAACAAATAAGGCTTTTTTCACCTGGCTTGCAAATTCCACGTAGGCAGCCTGTAAACTTGCAGCATCACTATAAACATCCAAGTGATCCAGATCCATAGAGGTAATGCAAGCAATCGTTGGACTTAGATGAAGAAAAGAGCGGTCAAATTCATCTGCTTCAACCAAGGTGTAGGTGTTTCCACGCGACATCATATTGGTTTTGGAATCTTGAAAAATTCCTCCAACAAAAGCGGTATAGGATGCATTTGATTGCTCAAATAAATGAGTTAAAATTGCTGTTGTTGTGGTTTTTCCATGAGTTCCTGCTACGGCCAAACAGATAGTATCTTGTGTTAAATCACCTAATAGTTTTGCGCGCTTGACTACTTTATTTCCTTGATCGATAAAAAAGTTAAGCTGTGGATGTTCCGCCGATACCGCAGGAGTATAAACCACAAGTGATTTTTCAGAGGAAACAGCAAGGGGTAAAGCACCTACTGCTGAATCATAGACAATGGTTATACCCAATTTTTCTAAAGAGTTTGTAACTGCTGATCTTGTTTTATCATACCCAAAAACCGATGCTCCTTGCAAGAACAAGTACCGAGCAATCGAAGACATTCCAATCCCCCCAATACCAATAAAATAATATGTCTGCTCTTTAAAATTCACTTGGATTTTAATTCGTTTTTAATTTTTAGTACAATGTCTTGAGTAGCGTTTGGTCGTGCAAACCTCTTGAAACGCTCTTGAACATCATCTTTATTAATTGTCAGGAGTTGATGCAATACCTCCTGAAATTGGCGGTCTATTTCCTTTTCCAAAAGCACCAATGCACCCCCAGTTTTAGACAATGCCAAAGCGTTATAATACTGATGGTTTTCCGCAACGTTCGGAGAGGGAATCAATAAAACGGGTTTACCAACCAAAGCCAGCTCCGAAATAGAACTCGCACCTGCACGAGAAATAAGAAGATCAGCTGCGGCATACAACAAATCCATTTTTTGAATGAATTCATGTACTTGAATACCGTCTTGTTTGTTGTGTATTTTAAACTGATCGAAATACAAGGAGCCGCATTGCCATATCAACTGAACTCCTAACTCAGAAAACAAGGGTAGATGGGCTGCAATGGTTTCATTTATTTTTTGCGCTCCCATACTACCGCCCAAAATGACAATTGTTTTTTTTGATGAGTCTAATTTAAAATGTGCTCGAGCTTCTGACTTTTTACTCTCAACATCCAGTAGCTCCTCTCGAACTGGATTTCCTGTTAATATGATTTTATTTTTAGGGAAAAAGCGGTCCATATCCTCAAAGGCAACTGCCACTACGTTTACAATTTTAGAAAGGGCTTTATTGGTAATTCCAGCAAAGGAATTTTGCTCTTGGATCAGGGTTTTTATTTTGAGATAATGAGCGATAAAAAGAATTGGTCCACTGGCAAAACCTCCAGTTCCGATGGCAAAATTGGGTCGAAACCTCAAAAGGATGAATACGGATTGAAAAAAGCTGACAAGCAATTTCAATGGAAATAAGATGTTCTTTAAAATTGAACCCCGTTGGAGTCCAGCTATCCAGATCCCTTTGATGCTGTAACCCGCTCGGGGCACTTTTTCCATTTCTATTTTCCCATAGGCACCTACAAATAAAAATTGTGCGTTAGGGTATGCCAATTTCAAAGCATCCGCAATAGCGATTGCTGGGAAGATATGACCCCCCGTTCCTCCTCCCGATATGATGAATTTATAAGGCTTCACTTAAAACGGCTAAAGGGTTATCTTCCTGGGAAGGTTCTGTTTTTTGCTCTTCATCTTCTTTTTTATAATAGGCAGTACTCACGCTCAAAATCAAACCGAAGGCAATACAAGTCATCCAAGCAGCAGTACCACCACTACTCACCATGGGCAATGTTTGCCCCGTTACGGGTAAAATCTGAACGGCAACCCCCATATTGATCAATGCCTGAAAAATAATAGGTACGCCTACTCCAATAACCACCAATTTCCCGAAAACAGTTGGGGTTCGATGTGCTATAACCACGATCCTAAAAAGAATCAGGAGATAAGAAAAAATCAATGCAATTCCACCAACCAGACCAAACTCCTCTACAATGATTGCGTAGATGAAATCTGAACTACTTTGTGGTAAGAAATTTTTCATTACACTTTTACCAACTCCTAATCCGGTTACACCTCCAGTAGCAATTGCAATCTTTGCTCGCTCGACTTGATAATTATCTACTTCTGCATTTGCAGGTTGACTAAAACTTTCAATTCGGCTAATCCAGGTATCTACTCGATTCGGAATTAGATCAGGAAATGCCTTTGCCGATAAAACGAACAACGTAAGAACCAGAAGTCCACTTCCGACAATCAGCGCCAAGTACTTTAAGGGATAACCGCCTAAAAATGCGAGCATAAAAACCATAACCGAAATCAGTAAAGCTGTTGATAAATTGGATGGAAGAATAAGCATCACTACAACAAAAACCGGAAGCCACAGAGGCAAGATAGAAGCCTTAAACGTTTGTGGACCTTCAAAGTTCTTGGAAAGATAGTATGCGACATACACCATAAGCACTACAGCTGCCAATGTAGATGTTTGGAAACTCAATCCCACAAAAGGAATGCGAATCCATCGGCTTGCATTCGCTCCATCGATAACCGTTCCTTGAGTAGCTGTATAGAGCAACAAAAGAATTACCACGGGTAATAGTAGAACAGAAATACCTTTGAAATATTGGTATGGAATTTTGTGAACTCCAATCATAAAACCGAAACCAAAAACCAAAATAACCATATGCTTAAACAAGTACTCCCAAGGGGTACCTTTTCCTACGACATAGGCAAGGTTTGAGCTTGCACTAAATACAGGAAAAAATGAGAATAAAGCCAATAGAGCAAGAATGCCCCACAACACTAAATCTCCGCTAAGCAGCTTGTATTTTTTATTCATTATAATTTTTGTACAGCTTGTTTAAATTGATTTCCGCGATCCTCGTAATTCTCAAACAAGTCAAAACTTGCGCAAGCAGGAGACAGTAGGACCGTTTCTTTTTTATGTGCAATTTTGTGAGCAATTTTCACAGCTTCGTCTATCGATTGTGTTTCTACTATAATATCAACAACGGGACCGAAAACTGCTAAAAGTTTTTCATTATCAACCCCCAAACAAATAATTGCCTTCACTTTCTCGCGAACCATAGGCAACAATGCACTGTAATCATTCCCCTTATCTACACCACCAGCAATCCAAACTGTTTGCGACTTCACACTGTCCAGCGCATAAAACGTTGCATTGACATTGGTCGCCTTAGAATCATTTATATAATTTACATTTTGAATTCTTAAAAATTGCTCCAATCGATGGGGCACTCCTCTAAAGCTTATTAAACTTTCACGAATAGAATCTTTACTTACCTTCAAAAGTCGAGCAACAGAAACCGCAGCCATAGCATTAAGTAAATTGTGCCTTCCTTGAAGTTGGAAATGTGTTGTTTGTATCATCATGCTTGAATTATCTTGTTGTACGATTATTTGATCATCTGCGGGATAGACTCCGTCGTGATCTGGTTTTGTGAATCCAAAAGGAATTGTTTTGACTTTTGAAGAAGATCCGTTCAATGCTTCAACCAAAACGGGGTCTTCGGCATTGAAAACTAAAAATTGATTGGATGTTTGGTTTTCAATGATGCGCATTTTAGATGCTATATATTTTGAAAAATTATTTTCATATCGATCCAAATGATCGGGAGTAATATTGGTGATAACTGCAACTTCGGGCTTAAACTTATGAATATCGTCTAACTGAAAACTACTGATCTCCAAAACATATACTTCTCTTTCAGATTCAGCTACTTGTCGAGCAAAACTATAACCGATATTACCCGCAACTCCAACATTCATTCCCGACTCCTTCAAAAGGTGATGCGTCAAAAGAGTCGTGGTTGTTTTTCCATTACTGCCTGTTATACCAATTAGTGTAGCATCGGTATACTGACTAGCAAATTCAATTTCTGAAACAATTTTAATTTTGGAGGAACGAATCTGTTGGATCAAATCAATGTGATCTGGGATCCCTGGGCTTTTCATCACCAAAGATGCTTTTAAGATGACATCCAAATCATGTCCTCCCTCTTCAAAAGAAACGCCCAATTCATTTAATTCTTTCTGTACTTCGTGTGCGATAGTTCCGGCATCGGAAACAAAAACCTCAAAACCTTGTTTCACGCCTAAAACCGCGGACCCTATCCCGCTTTCACCTCCACCTAATATGACTAGTTTTTTAGACATTATCGGATTTTAAGGGTTACAATGGTTAAGACACTCAAAAGGATTCCTATAATCCAAAAGCGAGAAACAATTTTACTTTCATGATAACCTAACTTTTGGTAATGATGATGTAAAGGCGCCATCAGAAAAATACGTTTCCCGACACCGGTTCGTTTTCTGGTATATTTAAAATATCCCACTTGTAGAACAACAGATAAGTTTTCTATTACAAAAATCCCACATAAAAGGGGAAGCAATAATTCTTTTCTAATCATCAGAGCAATTACGGCAATGATAGCTCCTATGGTAAGGCTTCCCGTGTCGCCCATAAAAACCTGTGCTGGAAAAGTATTGTACCACAAAAATCCAATTAATGCACCCAAAAAGGCGGCAACAAAAATGGTGATTTCACCCGCATTAGGAATGTACATGATGTTGAGGTAGTCGGAAAAAATAACATTACCAGACACCCATGCAAAAATACCCAAGGTAAAAACCATGATGGCTGAACTTCCAGCAGCCAAACCATCAATTCCATCGGTTAGATTGGCTCCATTAGAAAAAGCAGTTACAATAAAAACAACAAAAGGAATGAAAACCAACCACGAATATGGCGCTGTATTTGGAATCCAACTGATCAAATCAGCATAGTCAAACTCATTATTTTTTAAAAATGGGATTGTTGTTAAGGTGGATTTATCATCTCTTGACGAACGTTCTATCCCCTGCTCCACAAGAATGATGGTCTGTTCTAAACGCACCGTAACCTCTGAATGAAAATATAAGGTTGAACCAACAACGATTCCCAAAATAACCTGACCAATAATCTTGAAAATCCCTTTTAACCCTTCTTTATCTTTTCTGAAAATTTTAATATAATCATCTAAAAAACCGATTGCACCCATCCAAAGGGTTGTAAAAATGAGTAGAAGTATGTAAATGTTTTGGAGTTGTGCAATGAGAAGAACTGGGATCAGCGTACTGATTATAATGATGACTCCACCCATGGTAGGGGTACCTGATTTTTGAGCTTGCCCATCAAGTCCCAACTCTCGAACAGTTTCTCCTATTTGTTTTCGCTTTAGAAATTCTATTATTTTTTTACCAAAAAGAGTAGAAAACATCAGCGATATAAGAACCGCGAGCGCCGCCCGAAAAGACAAAAACTGAAAAAGACTTGCTCCTGGAAGTTGATACTGATTCTCTAAATACTCAAATAAATAATATAACATATTAGAATAATTTCAATAATATTTCTTGTACAATTTGACGGTCGTCAAACTGCGTTCTTACTCCTTTTATTTCTTGATACGTTTCGTGACCTTTCCCTGCTATTAATAAAATGTCCTTATCGGATAAAAGCATACATGCTGCCTTAATCGCTTCTCTACGATCACTAATAAGTAATGTCTTTTTATAATCTTCTGGAGCTATTCCAGCTTCCATATCAGAGATTATTTGCTCCGGGTTTTCTGAACGAGGGTTGTCTGATGTAAAGACAACACGATCACTCATCTTGGCGGCAATAGCAGCCATTTTTGGTCTTTTACTTTGATCACGATCTCCACCGCAGCCCACAACCGTGATTACTTTTTCGTTTTTTGTACGTACAGTGTTGATGGTCTTCAATACATTTTTAAGGGCATCGGGGGTATGCGCATAGTCTACAATAATCAAGGAACCTTTTGGACCTTGTATGGTTTCGAAACGCCCACTTATGTTTTTAAGTTGGCTTATTCCTGCTAAAACCTCAAGCGAATCTTGTTCCATCAAAACTGCAACAGCATAAACGGCTAAAAGATTGGATGCATTGAAAGCACCGATCAATTGGGTCCATAACTCTTGAGAATCCATTTTCAAAAGCATGCCTGTAAATTGATGCTCCAAGATTTGAGCACGGAAATCAGCATAGTTTTCTAAGGCGTATGATTTTTTATGAGCCTTGGTATTTTGAACCATAAAGGCACCGTTTTTATCATCCAAGTTTACCAAAGCAAAGGCTGCTTTGGGAAGAAAATCAAAAAACTGTTTTTTAGTGTCTCGATAGGCGGCAAATGTTTCGTGATAGTCTAGATGATCTTGTGTAAGGTTTGTAAAAACACCTCCCTTAAAATGCAAGCCATGAATCCGTCCTTGATGAATTCCATGAGAAGAAACTTCCATAAAACAAGAGCTTATTCCAAGAGCAACCATGGCACTTAAATGTTTATTAATCGCCAGAGGGTCTGGGGTAGTGTGCGAAGCTGGAAGTACTTGTGCTCCATATTTGACTGCAACCGTAGAAAGCAATCCCACAGCATAACCCATTGCGGTAAATAACTCATAACACAAACTAGCAATAGTGGTTTTACCATTGGTTCCTGTAATCCCAATCAAGTCGAGCTTTCGAGAGGGATGATCATAATAATTGGCTGCCATAACCGCCAAAGCTATGCGGGTATCATTTACTCGAACATAGGTTATTTCAGTAGTGTCGTACGCACCTTCATCTTCAACCAAAACAACGGTAGTACCCTGTTTGATTGCTACTTCTATATATGCATGTCCATCAACTGCATCTCCTTTTATTGCTACAAAAAGAGCGTCTGAAACTACTTCACGTGAATCATACGCTAAGGCACTAATTTGCTTGTCGATTGAACCATACGTCTGTTCAATCGATACCCCAAATAAAATGTCTTTTAATTCTTTCATGAAAGCTCTAATAAAATTTGTTGATTGCTTTTTACTTTCGATCCCTGTTTTATGGACTGACGCACTACTTTACCTTTACCTTTTAATTGCACCTTCAGCCCCAATCGCTCCAACAGCATGAGGGCGTCCATTGCCTGCATACCCATTACATTTGGGATTATTTGATCCACCAAGGTTTGCTCAAGTTTGTCAAAAGCGAATTCCTTGGTAGCAAGATTTTGATTTGGAACAACTACCCTTTGGGCTGTAGTGTTAAAAATATTGAGTGCAATCTCTTTGAAAACTGGAGCTGCAACTGTAGCGCCGTAATAACCGATGTTTTTATTTGGACGATGAATGACTACAATACAAGAGTATTGGGGTGCTTCTGCAGGGAAATATCCTACAAAACTTGAAACATACTGCGTCTCTTCTTTAGTATAATCGACTTGACAGGTTCCGGTTTTACCAGCAATAGAAAAATTCTTATCCTTGATTTCATGCGCTGTACCCCATTTTTTATCAACCACATTGAACATCATTTTCTGAACCTGCTTCAAGGTCTCTTTCGAACAGATGGAAGGATTGATTACTTCTTTAGTAAAATGCTTTACGGGCTCTTCTCCAAAACTGCTGATACGGTCTATAAACTTCGGCTTTACCATTTCACCTCCATTGGCTACAGCATTATAAAAGGTTAAGGTTTGCAATGGAGTCATCAAAACACCATAGCCAAAAGCCATCCAAGGGAGGTCCAAGCCATCCCAATCTGCATCAGTAGGATAAGGGATTTTGGGGAGTGCTTCTCCTTTAAAAGGAAGTCCAAGGGGTTTATGCAAGCCCATATTATAGAGTCGATCTACGAATTTGGAAGGCTTGTTTTTATAATTATCATAAATCATTTTAACGATTCCCGTATTCGATGAGAGCTCAAAAGCTTTAGAAGCTGTCAACAAACCATAGCCACCTTTTTTAGAATCTCGGACTTTATATTTCCTGTAAAAAGTAAGTTCACCTCCAGTGGTATCGACTAAGTCATCTGCTCGAATCACTTTATCTTCAAGGGCAGCGATCATCGCCATAAGCTTGAACGTAGAACCCGGTTCATGCGCTTCACCAATCGCATAGTTGAGCTTTTCGTAATACTTCCCTTTCGACGTTCTACCTAGGTTAGAAATTGCTTTAATGTTTCCCGTTTTGGTTTCCATCACCACAACACTTCCGTGATCTGCCTCAAATTTTTCTAGTTGAGCCAACAACGCATGATGCGCAATATCTTGCATGTTGATGTTTATCGTTGTGTAAACATCATAGCCTTCCGTAGGCTCTTTTTCATTGTTATCGTTAATGGGCTTCCATTGTCCATTTGCGATTTTTTGTTTCAATCTGCGCCCATTTTCGCCTTTCAAATACTGACCGTAAGCACCTTCAAGTCCAACGCGTAAGTAATTTCCACTTGGATCTCTTTGTTCGTATCCTATGGTTCTTTCTGCAATTTTTCCAATTGGATTTTCACGAGTCAATCGCGATTCGACAATCAACCCTCCTCGCATGGAAGATTTACTAAACAAAGGGAAGCCTTTGATTTTTTTATAGGTAGAGTAATTTAGGTTTCTACCGATTAATAAATAGCGGTTTTTCTTAGCACGAGCACGCTGAAGTTTTTGAAGATAAAAAGAACTGGGCTTTTCAAACAGGGCTCCCAGCAGAATCGCCAGGCTATCTTTGTGTTTTTGAAATAATTTCTCAGAAGGAACCTTTGCATCCCAACGAATTTCATAGCGAGGAACTGTAGTAGCCAGCAAACTCTCGTCATCTGCATATATATTCCCTCTACTAGGCTGAAGCACGAAATTCTTTACGGTACGTTGTTGCGCTAAGTCGCGATAGTAATCTCCTTCAGCAAATTGAATTACAACTAATTTATAAACCAAAAGACAAGCAAAGACAAACATCCCCAGTACCACCAGGTAAAAACGGTTCATTATTGTTTTTGTCTCTACACTACTCATTGTTCTTTTGATTCTATAACTAATTTTAGGGGTGGTGTTTTAGCTGGTTTTATTCCTTTTTCGCGAAGCGACTCTGTAACCCGAGACTCCATTTTTAATTCCATTAAATAGGCCCGCTTTTCTACAAACTGACTTTTCATCTCTTTCAATTCGTTGTTCAGTTGAGCAATCTTAAAAATTTTACGATCAGCCAAATGACCGCTCGAAATAATCAAGAGTGCCAAAAAAGACACAAACAAAATCATACGCCAATTTTTCAGCGCATCATCCTTGATTAGGAATTCTATATTCAAGAAGGAGAGTAACTGTTTCATCTCTTTTCTGCTGTTCTTAGTTTTGCACTTCTTGCTCTACTGTTTTGTTTGACTTCATCGTCATCAGGGACAACCAAGCCGCCAACTTTTTTCAAAGGCGTAAACCGGTTGCCAAAAAAATCCTGTTCAGCCGTACCTTCAAAAACTCCCTCTCTGATAAAACGCTTGACCAAACGATCTTCTAGTGAGTGATATGAAATACAAACCAACCGTCCTTTAGGCTTCAAAACCGCTACCGTCTGCTCAAGAAACAACTTGATCACTTCCAGTTCTTGGTTTACTTCAATTCGAATAGCTTGAAAAACCTGAGCTAATATTTTATTTAAAAATCGTTCTGGGATTAAAGGCTTGATTAATGCAATCAACTCTGTTGTCGTTTCGATTGGCTGTTCTTCTCTATGATCTAAAATGGCAGCAACAATTTTATGTGCCCCTTTAACTTCTCCGTATAATTTCATTATGGATATCAATTCCTGTTCGGAATAATCATTCACAACCTCGTAAGCCGAAAGCGTCGAAGTTTGATCCATCCGCATATCCAAACGGCCCTCAAAACGAGTTGAAAAACCTCTTTTTTCGGCATCGAACTGGTGTGATGATACGCCAAAGTCAGCGAGAATCCCATCCACTTCTTTTACACCATAAAACTTCATGTAGCGTTTTAGATCTTTAAAATTTGCCTGAATCAACTCGAACCGAGGGTCTGACAATGCATTTGCAACTGCATCTTGATCTTGATCAAATGCAAACAACCTGCCTTTATCCGAAAGTGCTTTTAAAATCTTTTTTGAATGTCCACCACCACCAAAAGTTACGTCAACATAAACCCCATCAGGGTTTTTGATTAAATCCGCAACACTTCGATCCAGTAATACTGGGTTATGATATTTGGTCTCCATCCTTGTCTCCCATTACGTCTTCGGCTAAAGCACCGAAGTCAATTGTCGCTTCATTAATAGCCTCTTCGTATCGATCCTTATCCCAAATCTCAAGAATATTAACCGCAGAAGAAATAACCGTTTCCTTAGAAATACCGGCATGCGTAACCAGGTCTTTTGGGATCAACAAGCGACCGGTAGCGTCGACCTCAACCAAACGCACCCCCGCCGTAAATCGTCTAATAAAATCATTGTTCTTTTTATTAAAACGATTGAGCTGATTGACCTTTTCCATCATAGCCTCCCATTCTTTTATGGGATACAACTCCAAACAACTGTTAAACACAGCGCGCTTGAGTACAAATTGTTCTTTAAGATTCTGCGCCAACTGCCTTTTCAGAGCAACAGGAAGCATGATACGTCCTTTAGTATCTGCCTTACATTCATATGTCCCAATAAAGTGCTGCATCTTAATTGTTTGTGAATTGAATAATCAAATATAAAATATATTTACCACATTTTTCCACTTAATACCACTTTGTTGATAAGTTTCCAATCTCAATCATAGCTTAAGCTTGGGAGATAAGAGTCAAATAAATAAGACAAGCAGTAATGCATGCCTTCCATATCAAATCTAGTTGCTTAATTTCTTCATTATAGCTCCGTTTTTTGAATAAACTTTAAAGCAATAAATTGAGCCTATGATAGTAATTACTTGATAATCGGTTACTTAGGCGCTATGATAAACGTTGAAAAGGTCAACTAGG
>DLQQ01000094.1:2636-3893 GCA_002477625.1 Candidatus Arcticimaribacter sp. UBA7428 | reverse complement strand
TTATAAATTTGTTGCATTAGTTCCGGCCCCATAGCCTGGCTGTAGTAACTGTCCGAAGCACCTTCAAAAGAAAGCATTCCCTTGACCAAAAACAACGCGATACCAAGACCAAGAAAACTGAATATCGTTTTTTTGAGTGCTTGAATTTGAACCTCTTTAGAAGCATTGAAAAATTCGTAAAGGCCGAGGGATGCAAGAACAGGAAAAGCAAGCTCCAGAAGAACCTGAATGGAAGAAACAGCCCTAAACTTGCTGTACAGGGGAACATAATCTAT
This sequence comes from Candidatus Arcticimaribacter sp. UBA7428, assembly GCA_002477625.1. Taxonomy (GTDB): domain Bacteria; phylum Bacteroidota; class Bacteroidia; order Flavobacteriales; family Flavobacteriaceae; genus Arcticimaribacter. The sequence goes on along the minus strand of DLQQ01000094.1, from coordinate 3,618 downwards.
AAAAAACTGGGTGAGGAATGAAAAATTCTTTCCCCAAGAAAGTGTAAGTGAGAGTAGGATTCCAAAAAACAACCAGCGTTTATTTGTATTCCATCCTAAAAACAAAGCCAAAAAGGCTAAGAAAACAACCACTACTCCAACATAAGCTGGAGCTTCTAGGATTGGCTGATCGCCCCAGTAAGTAGGTACATTTTGACTAAAACCTTTTGCTTGCTGTCTGCTGGCGCCCTGTTTTATAAGATATTCGTAAATTTCTGATGAGGTACCCAAGTCTTCACGAGAGCCACCCCCTTGTATCCGTGGGGCAATTAAGTTTAAACTTTCAAAAATCCCGTAACTGAACTGGGTAATATACGCATAGGAAAGGCCGGAACGAATCTCAACAGGCTCAGCTGTTGCAGACAAAGTCAGTTCGCTTGTACCACGAGTACTGAAGGCTGCGTATTCTGAAGTGGCCAGCAGTGCCGTAGCATTAAGTCCGAGTGCTAAAATCCCAGCTGCAGCTAAAACACCAACTTTTTTAAACCAATCGACCAGGGAGTTGTTCTTGTAATGCTGCCACAAGTGAACAAGCCCGAAAACCAACAAAAGCAATAACAAATAATAGGTCATTTGATAGTGATTGGCTCGAATTTGTAATGCGATTGCAAAAGTGCTGAATGCAAAGCCCCAAAAGTATTTTTTTCGAAAAACCCATTGTACACCAGCTAATACGAAAGGTAAATATCCTAAAGCCTGAGCCTTGGTGTTATGTCCAACTTGAATGATGATCAAAAGATAGGTAGACAACCCATAAGCTAAGGCTCCAAAAACGGCGTATTTCATCGGTACACGCATAGAGAGTAAAAAGAAATAGCAGCCGAGTAAGTATAGAAAAACAAGGAATGTTGGATGAGGCAAGAGTTGGAAAATCTTGTGAATGGGGGTTAAAAAATCAAAAGGATATTGAGCTCCTAGCTGATAGGTTGGCATGCCACCAAAA
>DLQQ01000094.1:0-2437 GCA_002477625.1 Candidatus Arcticimaribacter sp. UBA7428 | reverse complement strand
CTTTGGAAGAAGTCTTTGTTTTTTTGGGATTAGTAGCTGTCTTCGTTTGGCCTTGTTGTTGGGATTGCTGCTCTTGAAATTTTTTAAAAAGTCGGCTCATAAAAAACCGAAGAATCCAAGGGGTGAGCCTCCTCAACAATAAGATAAGGGCGAAAAAAATTAAGATAAATTCTAACAAAATTTTTTATTTAAGCAATCAAATTTAACGAATTCGGTCGATTTAAAGATCATCCTACATGCTAAAATAAATAGTTTAATTCTTTAAAAGCACTTATATTGCTATAAAAATAAAACATGCGGATTGGAATTCATTTGGTACTACTTTTTTTTGTGAGTTCAACTCTTTTTGCACAGTATACAGATCAAATCAATTCGAACCGTCCCGGTGAATCCATCGGTGCATTTTCAGTAGGTACTGGTGTAATTCAGTTTGAAGCTGGTGGGGAATACAGGTTCTACAAGCACAAAGGGTACAACAACTCTAAAGTAAATGGAACCATTGGGTTCTTTTCATTACGATGGGGTTTTCTTATAGAGCAATTGGAATTAACGTATGAAGGATCATACCTTTTAGATAAACTAACAAGTGCTATCGTTACTCCCAATCCAACTTATAAACAAGATGGGTTTTTAAGGAATTTTATAGGAATAAAATATTTAGTTTACGATCCCTTTAAAAGGAAAGAAGAAATTAATGTATACAGCTGGAATGCCAATAATTCATTTCGAATTCGTGATTTAATTCCTGCGGTATCTTTAACTGTTGGGGCAAATTTCAATCCAAAGCAAAACGATCAAGCCTTTCCTTATGGTGATGTTTTTAACATCACCCACCGCCCTATTCTCTATCGAAACATCGGCGGCATAGGAATTACAGAGCCGCTCTTTAGCTATCGAGCAACCATAGCAACACAGTCTCACTTTTTGGGTACTTGGGTTTTTGTAACCAATTTTTCATACGACAGAATAGCATCTGATTTTCCAGAACAAAGCTATATCCTAACCCTAACCCATACCTTCAGTCCCAAATGGTCGGTTTATATGGAAAATCAAGGGATTTATAGCGAGGTGTATGTCGATCAAATATTCAGAACGGGAGCTGCATTTTTATTAACCGATGATATTCAAATTGAGGGTAGCCTTGGAGCAAACACCAAAGACTCCCCTGCTCTCATTTCTTTGAATGCTGGTGTTTCTTACCGATTGGACTTTCACAAAGACAAAGATAAAGCTGGCATTCGAAGTGAAAAAGATCGCAAGAAAGCGTTGAAAAAAGAACGTAAAGGACTTGATAAACAAGCAAAAAAAGCCTCTAAATCTCAACGAAAAGCACAACGCAAAGCTCGAAAAAACTAAACCTATGATTCGAATTCTAAAAGCGCAAACTGCAGTTCATTTTAAGGATTTTGTTCAATTCCCCTTCAAACTATATGCAGACAGTAAATACTGGGTTCCACCCATAAGCAAAGAAGAACTAGAGGTAATTGATCAAACTAAAAATCCAGTTTTTCAAAATGCAGATGCTTCTTTTTTTCTAGCCTATAAAAATGATCTGCTCGTGGGGAGAGTCGCAGCAATGGTCAATTGGATTGAGGTCAATGAATTAAAAAAAAGAAAAGTACGTTTCGGCTGGTTTGATTTTATTGATGAGCTCGAAGTGAGTTCGGCATTGCTAAGCGAAGTTATTCGTTTTGGAAAGCAACATCAACTTGAGTTTATTGAAGGGCCCGTTGGTTTTTCAAACCTCGATAAAGCCGGTTTACTTGTATCGGGTTTTGAAGAAATGAATACCATGATTACTCAATACAACTTTCCCTACTATGCAGATCACCTTGAAGCCTTGGGTTATGAGAAATTAGCACAGTGGGTAGAATATGAAATAAAAATCCCCTCCTTCGATAAGTCGCCCGAAAAAGTTAAACGTTTTGCACAAATTGTATACGATCGGTACCATTTGAAGCTTATTGATTTTAAAAAAACAAGCGACATCCTCCCCTATGTCGAGCAAATGTTTGAACTGCTAGCAGAGACTTATAAGGACCTACAAACCTTTGTACCTGTTCAGCCTTATCAAATTCGACATTACAAAGAAAAGTACTTTCGGTACATCCATCCCGAATACATAAAATGCGTAGCAGATGAAAACGATCGCTTGATTGCTTTTGTCATTACCATGCCTTCGTTTACCAAGGCACTAAAAAAGGCGAATGGATCATTTTTCCCTTTTGGTTTTTTAGGTGTTTTATGGGCACAATACTTTAACAACAGGGCTTCTTTTTATTTGATTGGAGTGCACCCCGAGTATCAAAATAAAGGAGTAACAGCAGTCCTTTTCAATGAAATTCAAAAGACTTTCAACAAACGTGGGATTACAATTGTAGAAACAAATCCTGAATTAGAAGAAAACAAAGCCATTCAGCAAATGTGGAAGAATTAC
>DLQQ01000028.1 GCA_002477625.1 Candidatus Arcticimaribacter sp. UBA7428 | reverse complement strand
AATACCCTCTCTTCGATTGGGGAAACTGTTGTTGAAGAGAAAAAGGAAGCTGCTGCCACCTCAAATGAAGTTATTTTTAAAATTCAAATTGCTGCGAGTTCTAAAAAGCTTGAATCAAAAGCCTATAATTTTAAAGGACTGTCTCCTATCTCTCGAGAAAAAGAAAAAGAGTTATATCGCTATTATTACAGCGAGACAACCTCCTATGAAAAGGCAAAAAAATTAAAGAAGAAGGCAAAAAGGAAAGGATATAAGCATGCTTTTATCGTAGCTTTTAAGGAAAATAAAAAAATTAAACTATCTACCGTAATCCCCAACTGATTATTACCCTAAAACCCGAAATAATTATTATTTTTGAATAAAACATACCCGTCTTGAGACCATCTAAAGAAATCAAAGCTGCGCTATTTGTTCTAATAGGAATTTTCTTGTTCCTAATTGGTTTCAACTTTCTAAACGGTACTTCATTGTTTAAAAGTGAAAACAATCTTTATGCCGTATATGATCAGGTAGAAGGCCTTCAATCTGGGACGAAAGTTACGGTGAACGGATTGACAGTAGGTAAGGTAAGCTCAATTGATTTTCTCCCTTCTACAAATAAGATTCTGGTTTCGTTTACTGTACGTAACGATCTTGAATTTTCTAAGAATTCTATTGCTGAATTGTATGAAGCCAGCCTTATAGGCGGGAAATCAATCGCCATTATACCAGTATACGACGCCGATCGTATTTTAGCTTCTGGCGATACGTTACAAAGCAGAATTAAACCCGGTCTCACGGATGTTATAGGTTCAGAAATATCTCCTCTGCAAAAAAAAATTGGCGAACTTTTAATCAATGCTGACACTTTAATTTCGTCTTTGAATACCGTTTTAGATGATCAAGCCCAGCAGGGTTTAAATAAGGCAATGACGGAAGTATCTACAACCATAACAAATCTAAACACGGTCTCTGCTGCTCTTTCGAAAATTCTAAGCAAACAAGAATCGAATATCAATCAAACCTTTGATAACTTGGCACAAGCCTCCGTTAATTTGAATCAAATTTCGGATTCTCTTTCTCAAGCAAACTTGAAAGGCATGGTGACTCAATTTGAAACTGCTGCTAGCAGTCTGAATTCAATTCTCAAATCAATGGAGCGGGGTGAAGGTAGTATTGGAAAATTGATCCATGACGATGCCCTGTACAATAATCTAGAAGCAAGTACCAAAGAAGTCGAATTATTGATTAAGGATTTAAAAGAACACCCCAAACGATATGTTCATTTTTCTCTTTTTGGAAAAAAAGACACTCCTTACGAATCCGAAGATAAAAACTAACCCACTATGATTTTTGAGTTTTTACCGAATGTTGTTTTTGTTTTTCTTTTGCTTACTGCTGCTGTTATTTTTACAAAAAACATTCTTAAAATTAAGAACAACATTAAGCTTGGTAAAGTCATAGATCGTAACGATAAGAAGGCCGAGCGCTGGAAGAATATGGCACGAATTGCCCTTGGGCAATCCAAAATGGTCAAGCGTCCAATTGCGGGTCTATTGCACGTTGTTGTTTATGTAGGGTTTTTAGTAATCAACATTGAATTACTTGAAATCATAGTAGATGGTATTTTTGGCACCCATAGAATTTTTGCTCCCTTTTTGGGCGGTTTTTATGATGTCTTGATAGCCACTTTCGAAGTTTTTGCATTTTTAGTACTTATTGCTGTTGTTGTTTTTTGGATGAGACGGAATGTGATTCGATTGAATCGATTCTGGAAAAAGGAGATGAAAGGATGGCCAAAATTAGATGCGGATTTGATTTTATATTTTGAGATCGTGCTGATGTCCTTGTTTTTGATGATGAATGGAGCCGACTATTATATCCAAACTAATTTTCCAGAGGCTATACATTATCAACAAGCCGGCTCTTTTCCCATAAGTCAATACCTATCATCCCTTTTTAGCGGGATGTCCTTAGATTCAATCGTCTTAGTTGAACGAACGGCTTGGTGGATGCATATCGTGGGAATTTTTATTTTCTTAAATTATTTATACTATTCCAAGCACTTACATATACTTCTGGCTTTCCCTAACACCTATTTTGCTAATTTAAACGCTAAAGGGGGCTTTGCAAACAACCCTTCGGTAATTGCTGAAGTGAAATTGATGCTGGATCCGGATGCAGACCCATATGCAGTTCCAGAAGAATCTTCTGATGAACCCGATAAATTTGGGGCTTCTGACGTAATGGATCTGAATCGTGTTCAATTATTGAACGCATACACCTGTACCGAGTGTGGACGATGTACGAGCGAGTGTCCGGCAAATCAGACCGGAAAAATGCTCTCTCCAAGAAAGATAATGATGGATACCCGAGATCGTCTGACCGAAGTAGGTGATAACATTCAAAAAAACAAAGGAGTTTTTGTTCCCGATGGGAAACAACTACTCAACGATTATATTTCCCCTGAAGAATTATGGGCTTGTACCTCTTGTAATGCTTGCGTTGAAACTTGTCCAATCGACATTGATCCGCTTTCTATTATAATGAGCATGCGTCAGTATTTAGTCATGGAAGAGTCAGCAGCTCCAACAGACCTAAACAATATGATGGGGAATATCGAAAATAACGGGGCACCTTGGCCTTTCAATCAACAAGACCGAAACAATTGGGTTGAAGACCTTTAATTTTTAAATCAAGAAAAATGCACAAAGAAGAAGCGGAAAATTATTTACACAAGAAAGTTGAAAACGGAGAGGATGTCAGTCCAGTTTTACCAGAAGGTATCAAAAATTACCTGATCGATATTGATGGCACTATTTGTGATGATATTCCAAACGAAGAACCCGAACGTATGGAGACAGCAGAATTGTATCCAGACGCTCTAGAAACATGTAACCGCTGGTTTGCTGAAGGTCACTTAATTTGTTTCTTTACCTCTCGCGTGGAAGCTAACCGAGAAGTTACAGAAGGTTGGTTGAAACGCAATGGGTTTAAATACCACAGTTTATTGATGGGGAAACCAAGAGGAGGAAATTACCACTGGATTGATAACCATTTAGTAAAAGCTACACAGTACAAAGGTAAATTCACAGAATTGGTTAACAAAGAAGTTACCATTCAGGTTTTTGATGATGGTGCTAACGACAACTAGATTTTTATGATTAAGGTTCCTACACTTGCAGAACTCACCGCAGAAGGTAAAACCCCTGAAATTTTATTTTGGGTTGGTTGTGCGGGGAGTTTTGATGAACGAGCAAAGAAAATTACAAAAGCGTTTGTAAAATTACTTCATAACACGGGTGTATCCTATGCTGTTTTAGGCGCTGAAGAAAGTTGTACTGGTGATCCAGCCAAACGCTCAGGAAATGAATTTCTCTTTCAAATGCAAGCGGTAACCAATATTGAAGTCCTCAACGGTTATGGGGTCAAAAAAATTGTAACAGCCTGCCCGCATTGCTTCAATACCCTAAAGAATGAATATCCTGAACTTGGAGGTACTTATGAAGTGGTGCACCATACCCAATTGCTCAAAGAATTATTGGACTATGGAAAATTAACCATTGAAACGGGAACCTATAAAGGAAAGAAAATAACCTTTCATGATCCGTGTTACCTCGGTCGCGCTAATAATGTTTACGAGGCTCCTCGAGAATTGATTAAGAAGTTAGATGCCGAGCTCGTTGAAATGAAAAACTGCAAAGCCAAAGGCCTTTGTTGTGGTGCAGGAGGTGCGCAAATGTTTAAAGAACCTGAGCAAGGCGCCAAAGACATTAATATTGAGCGAACGGAGCAAGCATTGGAGGTGAAACCCGATATCATTGCAGCAGCATGCCCCTTTTGTAATACCATGATGACCGATGGAATAAAAAATAAAGAGAAAGAAGGAGAAGTACCTGTATTGGATATTGCAGAACTCATCGCAAACGCAAAAGATTTATAATATATGTTGATTCCTTTTACTGATTTACCAGATCAAGCTCGAGTATGGATCTATCAAGCCTCACGACCTTTTTCAAAGGAGGAAAAAATAAATATTATTGAAGAACTAGAAGCCTTTTTAAAACAATGGACAGCCCACGGATCTGACTTAGTTACTTCTTACGAAATCCCTTACGATCGTTTTATTGTTATTGGTTTAAATGAAAAAGTCCAAGGAGCTACCGGTTGTTCTATCGACTCATCGGTCCGTTTTATTCAAACACTAGAAGCGAAGTATCTAATTGAACTTTTAGATAAAATGAATGTGACCCACAAGGATGGGGACAGATTCTTATACACACCCTTAAAGGAATTCCGA
>DLQQ01000080.1:37116-40842 GCA_002477625.1 Candidatus Arcticimaribacter sp. UBA7428 | reverse complement strand
ATATCAGTTTGCACAATACAGAATCGTAAATCTGAAAATGTCATGAGAAAAATAGGAATGAAAAAAATCGGCGAATTCAATCACCCTAATATGATTCATCATCCTGATTATGAAAAACATCTATGCTACGAAATAAGTAAAAACCCAAAGAACCTTAACTAATGATCGATAGAATTATAGCATTCAATCCTATGGCGCAAGCAAGGAACCTACCTTTATATTATTCTCAAAGAAGTATGGGAAATCAAAACAATTTTCCATTTAAAACAGCTTTTTTTGTTTAATATCCATTAACTGCTATTTTTTTCTACCTTTAGTCGGAATACTCTTTTAATTAAATTTTACAAGAATGAGACCAATATTTTCTTTATTTTTTTTATGCTGTTTCCTTCAATTGGGAGCACAAGACTTTTCTACCACCTGGCTCAAAGAAGCCGCCCCAAGGAATATTGGCCCTGGAGGTATGAGCGGTCGGATTACGTCCATTGACGTTGTGAATTCCGATTCCGACATCATGTTTGTAGGTACCGCTTCGGGTGGTTTATGGAAATCTACTTCTGGAGGAGTAACTTGGAAACCAGTCTTTAACGATCAAGTAACCGCTTCTGTTGGTGCTGTGGCAATTCAACAATCCAATCCCGATGTGATTTGGGTAGGAACGGGAGAAGGAAACCCTAGAAACAGTTTGAATGGCGGATATGGAATTTTTAAATCACTTGACGGAGGAAAATCATGGAAGTCCATGGGGCTTGAAAAAACAAGACACATTCATCGCGTACTTATCGATCCTACAAACCCCAATATAGTTTATGTTGCAGCTATTGGTTCTCCTTGGGGTGTACATCCCGAACGTGGAGTTTATAAGACAATCAATGGAGGTAAATTCTGGAAGAAAATACTATACGTAAACGATAAAACCGGTGCTGCCGATCTGGTTATGGATCCCAGCAACCCCAATAAATTAGTTGCCGCTATGTGGGAACACAAACGGGACCCCTGGTTTTTCAAATCAGGAGGCTCGGGGAGTGGTCTTTATGTAAGTTTCGATGGCGGTGAAAATTGGTCAGAGAAAACCGATGAAGACGGCTTACCTAAGGGTGACCTTGGGAGAATTGGTTTGGCCATTGCAGCGAATAAAACCAATATAATTTATGCCTTAGTCGAATCAAAGAAAAATGCATTATACAAGTCTGAAGATGGTGGTTTTAAATGGAAGAAAATAAACGATAAAGACGATATTGGAAATCGACCTTTTTATTACTCCGATATTGCCGTTGATCCTCAAAATGAAAACCGAGTATTTTCTGTATTTACCTATGTCAATGTATCCCAAGATGGCGGGAAGAATTTCAGTCAGCTGATGCCTGCCTATGGAGTTACAAACGGCGTGCATCCAGATCACCATGCTTGGTGGATTCATCCGCAAGATGGCTCGTTTATGATAGACGGTAATGATGGTGGCTTAAACATTACTCACGATGGGGGTAAAACTTGGCGTTTTATCGGCAACATACCTGTTGCTCAATTCTATCACATTAGTGTAGATAATGAATTTCCTTATAATGTATATGGCGGAATGCAAGACAACGGATCTTGGAGAGGACCAGCCTATGTTTGGAAAGTACAAGGAATTAGAAATTCCTATTGGCAAGAAATTGCTTTTGGAGATGGATTTGATGTAGTACCTGATTTAGATGATTCCCGTTATGGATATGCCATGAGCCAGCAGGGGTATGTGTCTCGTTATGACTGGAAGACTGGAAACAACTATATCATTCGTCCCACCCACCCAGAAGCAGATACCCGCTTACGATTCAATTGGAACGCAGCAATAGGACAAGATCCTTTTGACAACAGCACCGTTTATTTTGGTAGTCAATTCGTACATGTTAGCAAGGATAAAGGCCAAACTTGGAAGGTGATTTCCCCAGACTTAACGACCAATGATCCTGAAAAGCAAAAACAGAGCGAGAGTGGAGGACTTACCCTCGATGCTACGGGCGCAGAAAACCACTGTACTCTTTTAGTGATTGAACCTTCCTTAGTTGAAAAAGATATGCTTTGGGTTGCTTCTGACGATGGACGTGTACATTTCACTCAAGATGCAGGGTCAACTTGGAATGAGGTTACCAAAAACATCAAAGGATTTCCCAAAGGGAGTTGGATTACCCAAATCAAAGCATCAAATAAAAACAAGGGAGAAGCCTTGTTGGTTGCAAATGATTACAGAAGATTCAACTATACCCCCTATGCATACAGAACTAAGAACTATGGAAAAACATGGGAACGTATTGTAGATGGTGGCGATGTTGAAAATTACACATTGAGTATCGTAGAAGATCCAATCAATCCAAACTTGATGTTTTTAGGAACCGATGATGGACTTTATATTTCGCTTAACGCAGGAAAGCAATGGGATAAGTTTGATGCTGAAATTTTTCCAACCGTTTCGGTAAAAGATTTGGTTATTCACCCCAGAGAACACGATTTGGTAATTGGGACTTTTGGAAGAGCAGCCTGGGTTCTAGATGATATTCGCCCGCTAAGAGCTTTGGCTTCTAGTTCAAGTATAATTGAAAAGGACGTACAACTATTCGAACCACCAACAGCTTATTTGGCAGCTTATCAGCAACCAACTGGGAGCCGCTTTGGTGCAGATGCAATGTACCAGGGTACCAACCGAAAATACGGAGCCATGCTTTCTTATTTTGTCAATCCTCCTGTTAAAAAAGATAAAGACTCGGACAAAGAGGAAAAAGCTAATGATGAAGATGAAGCCGAAAAGAAAGAAGCTAAAAAAGACTCGCTTACCCTCATGGTATACGACGGAGAACGTTTGATTAGAACCCTTAAAAAGAAGATTCCTAAAGAAAAGGGAATTTACCGTTGGTATTGGTATATGGATGAGAAAGGAGTTTCTAGACCAAGAAGAAAACCCAGTAAATCGAAACGAGAGCCTTCGGGAGTTCAAGTAAAACCCGGAACATACCGTCTGGTTATGTCTTTTGGAGACGAACAATCTGAGCAAACTATTGAGGTTAAAAGCGATCCAAGGTTAACTGTTGATCCAGCAAACATTGATGCTGTATACACTGCTTCCAAAGAATTAGAAGGGTATACTGCTGCAGCTGCAGCTGCTGTAAAACAGTTAGCAGAGAGTAAGCAAACCCTTACGGATTATAAAAAACTCTTTAAAGAAAACAAATCGGATGAGATGAAGACCTTACTCAAAGAAATGAAAAGCCAGACCAAAACCATTGATTCTCTAATAGCTCTTTATATTGGCAAGGAAGATAAACGTCAAGGGATTGTCCGCAATCCAGAGAGTAATGTTTTGACCCGTATTAGAAATGCATCACGTTATACTAGAAGTCGTCAAGAAGGGATTACGGTGACAGAAAATAAGTTATTACAGCATGCTAAAGAAGAGTTGGAGGTTGCAATTGAACAAACCAATAATTACTACAAAGAAGTATGGCCGGTATTGAAAAGTAAAATTGAGGCAGAAGATACTTCAAGATTCAAAGAGATACAAGAACTGAGTATCGACTAGTTTTACAAATAATCTTTTAACACTTCCAAGGCAATTCCTCTTGATCCTTTGATCAAGATGGTTTTGTTTTGGAAGTTCTTTTCTTGAAGATAAGGGATAGCGGATGCGGTGCTGTTGAATTTCTTAAAGCCAGATGTTGATGTTTTGGTTTTATTAAATTCAGGACCAATTAA
>DLQQ01000080.1:0-37048 GCA_002477625.1 Candidatus Arcticimaribacter sp. UBA7428 | reverse complement strand
TGCAAAAGACCCTAACTCCAACATATCGCCAAGAATCAGAACATGATCTTCTTTTTTAGCTCTAAAAAAGGATTCTAAAGCAGCTTTCATACTGCTGGGATTTGCGTTATATGCGTCAAGCACTAGGGTGTTGGAATCTGTTTTATACCATTGCGAACGATTATTTGTAGGATTGTACGCTTCAATTCCTTTTTTGATTTTTGCTACAGGAACTTTAAAGTAATATCCAAAGGCTATTGCCGCTGCTATATTGGTGAAATTGTACGCTCCTTTTAGTTGACTGATAATTTCTGTTTCTTCTGTACAAATCACAATGTTTTGGTCTGCTCCTCGATCAATATTTTGAATTGTAACTGCTGCTTTGTCGCTGGTTCCAAAAGAAAATGTTTTTTGATTCTGCGTACCGGATACTTGTATTGGATCTACTGAGTTGATAAGGCATATCCCCTTATTCTTTGCTAAGAATTGGTAGAGTTCAGATTTTCCTCGAACCACGCCTTCAATACTTCCAAAACCTTCTAAATGTGCTTTTCCAAAATTGGTTATATAACCATGCGTAGGGGCAGCTATTGCGGCTAAAAGTTCAATTTCCTTGAGGTGGTTCGCACCCATTTCAATCAAGGCAATTGCAGTATTCGAATTAATATTCAAAAGGGTGAGGGGTACTCCAATGTGGTTGTTGAGGTTTCCGACCGTTGCTGTAGTATTGAATTGTTGCGACAGGACACTGTTAATCAATTCTTTTGTGGTAGTCTTTCCATTCGATCCCGTAAGTCCTATCACGGGTATGCTAAATTGCATGCGATGGTGATGAGCGAGTGTTTGTAGACTCTTAAGACAATTTTCTACGATAATATAGCGTTTGTCTTCTTTGAAGTACTCCGAGTCATCTACAACCACATAAGAAGCTCCTTTTTCGAGGGCTTCTTCTGCAAATCTATTGCCATTAAAATGTTCTCCTCGTAAGCAGATAAAAAGTGTTCCTTCCTCGATTTTTCGTGAATCGGTTGTTACCCCAGTGGATTTTAGGAAATAGGAATAAAGATCTTTTGCCTCCATGAAATAAAAAAGGCATTTCGTTAAAAATGCCTTTTGATTTGATTAACCTTTACGCTTGTGTCTGGCCGTTTTTTTAACCTTGCTTTTCGAACCTAATCGAGTCATAGCACATCTAAAACCAATGTGATCTGTAGCGAGATATTGCGGCATAAAACGTCTTTGAGCTGGATCGAGCCAGTAGGCTCTATCTTTCCAAGATCCACCTTTGTATACACGAACTTCGTCTGTAATTAAGGAAGTTCTTTTGTTGGATTTATCTTTTGTTCGAACTAAGTTGCCGTCTTCATCTACGGTAACTTTTGGATGCGTAGGAGCATCGTACATGGTTGTGGTTTCTGGACGAGCATTTTCACTCTCCTCTTCTTCTCCAAATCTGGAGAACAGACGAGTTGATCCCAAGTCACCATCTCTAAAGTTTTTGTTATCACTTTTATTGAAATTTTGTCTAAGGAATGTTTCTTCTTCGTCAATAGCTACTTTTTCAAGTTGACCTGGAAGTCTTTTTAAAAGCACCTTTCCATTGGGAAGCGTATCATATACCAATTGGTCTGGCGAAATTACTTGCGCTTTTCCGTCTTCACTAATTACATCTTTTAGGTAAACATTACCTCTATAGTAGTTAAAATCACTGGCTTCATCGTCTACAATAGGACGATATACATCGGCAACCCATTCGGCAACGTTTCCAGCCATATCATAAATTCCAAAATCATTTGGAGGATATGCTTTTACTTGTATTGTAATGTCGGCTCCATCGTCTGACCATCCTGCAATTCCACCATAATCTCCCTTACCAAGCTTAAAGTTTGCTAATTGATCTCCTTCCGAACGTCGTTCTTCAGAACGTGTATATTCTCCTGACCATGGGTATTTTTTCTTCCCGCGATACGTATTGTATTCTCGATCTCCTACCAAAGCTAGAGCTGCATATTCCCATTCAGTCTCCGTTGGAAGTCTGTACGAGGGCAATAAAATTCCTTTGTCAACACCTGCGTAAACATTTACTTCAGTCGTGTCTTTTTGCATACGACCATTCTTACCAGCTAGACTGTCAATTTTTCCACCATAAGTAGTTTCTGGACGTTTGAGGTAGGCTCCTGTGCTGAACGTACTGTTTGCGTCAACTTCTGTATAACGCACATCTTTTTGTACGTAAGCTTCACGTTCAAGAATAAATTCATTTACACGATCGGTTCTCCATTCAGCAAATTGAACAGCCTGTAACCAATTAACTCCAACAACGGGATATTCTGCATAGGCAGGGTGGCGTAAATAGTTTGTGGTAAGTTCTTCGACATAACCCAACTGGTTTCTCCAAACCAAGGTATCGGGGAGAGCTCCGTTATATAATTGTTTAAACTGTCTTTGGTCTTGAGGAAAAACTAAGGTGATCCAATCCAAGTATTCTAAATACATTAGGTTAGTGACCTCTGTTTCGTCAATATAGAATGACATCACGTGCTGCTTGTTTGGAGAATTATTCCAGTCGTGCATAACATCGTCTTGTACCTGTCCTTTTGTGAATGTTCCTCCTTCTATAAATACCAGACCGGGACCCGTTTCTTGATCCTCAAATTCAACGTTATATTGAAACCCACCTTTTTTTGAATTTATACCCCATCCCGTAGCTCTTGATTGATTGTTTTTCCCACAGGAAATAGCAATTAATGCTGTAAAAGCGATTAGAATAGCGTTTTTAGATAATAAGTTGATTCTCATAAATATTATATAAAGTACTCGTTTTTTTACTTAATGTATGCAATATACAAAATCTACTCTTGCATCTAAACTTTAATGTGTTGTTTACGTTCAGATTCTTAATTAGAACGTTTGAAATATTAGATTATTATCTGGGATCTTGTTCTTCTGTTTATTTTTTAAATTTTTTAAGCATAAGATTTTTATAAAAAAAGCGTTATATGATTATATGACACGAACAATATTTCATGTAAAAGCCTGTTTAAGAGTAGTTTTGACTACTTTTTTTTGCATTGCCTGTGCTTTAGAAACAGTTGCACAAGAACGTGTCATTACAACGGGAGTTCCCTTTTTATTAATAACACCAGATGCGCGTGGTGCAGCAATGGGAGAACAAGGGGTCGCAACATCTGTCGATGCCTTTTCACAGCAATGGAATCCTTCTAAATATGTTTTTGCAGAACAAAAATCCGGTTTTGGGGTAAGTTATACTCCTTATTTGAGTAAACTGGTCAATGATATTTTCTTAGCAAACATCACCTATTTTAACAAAAATACGGATCGAAGTGCTTGGGCAGCTAGCCTTAAGTATTTTAGTTTAGGCGACATTGTCTTAAATGATTTAGTTGCAGGTACTATTATTGAACAAGGAATTGAACGGCCCAATGAGCTCACTTTAGATTTTTCGTATGCCTTGTTGCTCAACACCAAATATTCCATGGCGGTAGCTGCACGTTTTATACGATCGGATTTGAAAATTTCATCGGACCTTGACGCTACCTCTGCTAATACGCTCGGGATTGACATTGCGGGTTTTTATAAAAGTGACTTATTCGATTTTAGAGACAAAAAAGCACGCCTGCGACTTGGGTTTAATATTTCGAATATTGGCCCCCGATTGAAGTATGATGAAGGCGGGCAAAAAAACTTTATCCCTACGAATTTGAAGCTGGGATCTGGGCTGAACATCCATTTAGATTCGGATAATAAAATTTCTTTTAATTTAGAATTCAACAAGCTATTGGTTCCTTCTCCAGTTGCTGTAATTGATGAAGACACGGGTCAGATTGATCGTTATCAGCAGCCTGACATTAGTTTTTTGCAAGGTATTTTTGAATCGTTCAACGATGCTCCAGATGGTTTCTCTGAAGAATTAAAAGAAATCACGTGGGGTTTTGGTTCCGAGTATAATTTTCAAGACGCTTTTGCATTACGAGGAGGTTATTTTCATGAAAGTATTAAGAAAGGATCTCGTAAATATTTTACCTTGGGCGCAGGCTTTTCTTTGAATTTTGCAGTGATTGATATTTCCTATCTTTTTTCGACTTCTAAAGTTAGAAACCCCCTCGAAAACACACTTCGATTCTCTATGACTTTTGATTTGGCAAGCGCTCCTGTAACGGAGTCTGAGGACTAGTCGGATAGCATAATTTCTTTTTCCGAAGAAATCCATTAATTTTATTGTGATTTTAACAACTTATTGGCTCAATACGCCCATTTTTCACATGAATAAAATCAATAAAATATTGTATTTTTGGGCTCAAATCTAAATTTTTTCAAATAACAACATTAATGAAGAAAATAACAAAACAAACCTATATCGATTGGTATTCAAATATGCTCTTCTGGAGAAAGTTTGAAGACAAATTAGCCGCAGTGTACATTCAGCAAAAAGTAAGAGGATTTCTTCACTTATATAATGGTCAAGAAGCGATTCTTGCTGGGTCATTACATGCAATGGAATTAGGTAAAGATCGTATGATCACGGCCTACAGAAATCACGTTCAACCCATCGGGATGGGTGTAGACCCCAAACGTGTTATGGCTGAACTTTATGGAAAAGCTACGGGAACATCAAGCGGTCTTGGAGGTTCCATGCATATTTTTTCAAAAGAATTTAAATTTCATGGTGGTCACGGAATTGTTGGAGGTCAAATTCCTCTAGGAGCTGGAATGGCTTTTGGTGATAAATATAATAATACAGGTGGCGTAACACTTTGTTATATGGGAGACGGTGCAGTGCGTCAAGGTTCACTGCATGAAACCCTCAATTTGGCTACTTTATGGAAACTACCGGTAGTATTTGTTGTTGAAAACAATGGATATGCTATGGGTACTTCTGTTGCAAGAACAGCAAGTCATGAAGAGATATGGAAACTTGGGCTTGGTTATGAAATGCCTTGTGGCCCAGTAGATGGTATGGATCCTGTTGCAGTTGCCGAGGCTATGGACAAAGCAATTAAACTTGCAAGAGACGGTGGCGGACCTTCTTTCTTAGAAATGAAGACCTACCGATACAGAGGGCATTCTATGTCTGATGCACAACAATACCGTACTAAGAAAGAAGTTGAAGAGTATAAAAAAGTAGACCCAATTTCTCAGGTTAAGGCTCTTATTCTTGATAAAAAATACGCAAAGCAGTCAGACCTTGATGTGATCGAAGTAGATGTTAAAGCACGCGTTGCGGAATGTGAAAAATTTGCTGAAGCTTCTCCATACCCCGAAAAATCGGTTATGTATGATGCTGTTTACGAACAAACAGATTATCCTTTTATTAAACATAAATTAAGCTAGATATGGCAGAAATTATAAACATGCCTCGATTAAGTGACACCATGGAAGAAGGTACTGTCGCTACTTGGTTTAAGAAAGTTGGAGATACCGTAAGTGAAGGTGATATTCTTGCCGAAATCGAAACGGATAAAGCTACAATGGAATTCGAAGCATTTTATGCGGGAGAATTATTACATATTGGAATACAAGAAGGTGGAACTGCACCCGTAGATACCCTTTTGGCAATTATAGGTGAGAAAGGCGAAGATATTTCTGCTCATTTGGGCGGAGGTTCTCCAGCTGTTGCAGCTGAAGAAACTGCTGTCGAAGCTGCAGCACCGGAAACAGTTGCTCTTCCTAACGATGTTGAAGTTATTACCATGCCCCGTTTAAGTGATACAATGGAAGAAGGTACGGTTGCTTCTTGGTTAAAGAAAGTAGGTGATACGGTTGCTGAAGGCGATATTCTTGCAGAAATAGAAACGGATAAGGCGACTATGGAATTTGAATCTTTTCACAACGGAACTCTGTTGTATGTTGGGATTCAAGAAGGCGAATCGGCACCAGTTGATAGCGTATTGGCTATTATTGGAGCTAAAGATGCCGATGTTAAAGCTGCAATTGCTTCTTTGGGTTCTAAGCCAACTCCTGTTGCTGAAACTCCAAAAGCTGAAGCAGCTCCAGTTGTAGCTGCTAAAGTAGAGACTCCAAAGGCTGTAGTAACTCCCGTTATTGCTGTGAAAAAAGCTAATAACGGTAGGATTATAGCATCTCCCCTTGCTAAGAAATTAGCTGAAGAAAAAGGAATTGATATCGCTATGGTATCCGGTTCTGGAGATGGTGGAAGAATCATCAAAAGAGATATAGAGGGCTATCAACCAGCAGCAGGAGGTGTTCGACCTTTTGTACCAGCTGGGATTGAATCTGTTGAGGAGATGGCAAACAGTCAGATGCGCAAAACAATTGCCAAGCGTCTAGCCGCCTCCAAATTTACAGCACCACACTATTACTTAGGTGTTGAGTATGATATGGACAATGCCATTGCCTTTAGAACGCAATTCAATTCTATTCCAGATACTAAAATTTCATTCAACGATATTGTTGTTAAGGCAACTGCCTTAGCATTAAAACAACATCCGCAAGTAAACTCAAGGTGGTACGATGATAAGATTGTAAAACACAACCACGTACACATGGGAGTTGCTGTTGCTGTCGATGATGGATTGGTCGTGCCTGTGGTTCAATTTGCAGATGAGCAATCATTACCTCAAATTGGAGCACTCGTAAAGGATTATGCCGTGCGCGCCCGAGATAAAAAGCTAACACCTGCAGAGATGGATGGCAGTACATTTACCATTTCTAATTTGGGAATGTTTGGAATTCAAGAATTTACTTCGATAATCAACCAGCCCAATTCCGCCATATTATCGGTTGGAGCTATAGTTCAAAAACCAGTAGTGAAGAATGGACAAATTGTTGTTGGTAATATGATGAAGCTTACCCTTGCTTGTGACCATAGATCGGTTGATGGAGCTACGGGCTCAAAGTTTTTACAAACATTACAACAGTATATCGAAAATCCTTTAACAATGTTGTTATAACATTTTAATTGAAAAAGTATAAACCCGCTTTCAGCGGGTTTTTTTATATTTAACTTGTACTATATAATTAAGATTAAAATAAAAGAAAGTTGAAAAAGAACATCATCATAACAGGAGCAGGAAGAGGGATTGGTAGAGCAACGGCATTACTTGCTGCTTCCCAAGGGAATCAGGTTTTTGCAATCTCAAGAACTATCGACGACTTAAAGGGGATAGATAACATTCAAGCTTTTTCAGTTGATTTAATAGACCCAGAGGCGATTAGGTCATTTTGTCAAGACTTTGCTTCACGTGGAATTTCAATTGATGTTTTAATTAATAATGCTGGGAAACTAGAAAACATTCCGTTTAAAGAAACGACTTTCGATGTTTTTGAATTGGTCTTTAAAGTAAATGTTTTTGGCTTGGCTGAGCTTACGCGCCAACTTTTACCCATGATTAATCCAAAAGGGCATGTTGTTAATGTCAGTAGTATGGGAGGTGTACAAGGCAGTTCAAAATTTCCCGGATTGGCAGCCTACAGCAGTAGTAAAGGAGCAGTAATAACCCTAACAGAATTACTTGCTGAAGAGTTTAAAGAAACAGGGCCTGCATTTAATGCACTAGCCTTTGGAGCGGTTCAGACTGAGATGCTCGAAGAAGCTTTCCCAGGGTATCAAGCACCTCTGAGTGCAGAAGAGATGGGTTCATACCTCTTGAATTTTGCACTAACAGGGCATCAATTTTATAACGGTAAGGTTTTGCCAGTTTCTTCGGGTACACCCTAATTTTATTTTCAATGACTTCAGTTTTTGACTCGATACCCACCACGGCAATCCCTCAGGTTGAGTCGTATTTGTCGGCTTTTAAAGTTGATGTTAAAGTCGTTTCTAAAAGAAAAACAAAGCATGGTGATTATAGAAAGACCTTGTCTGGTGTACACCAAATAACTATAAACAAAGGTTCCAATCCCTATCGTTTCTTATTGACATTAATTCATGAGTTGGCCCATTTTGTTGCTTTTCAAGAATTTGGCTATCGAATACAGCCCCATGGAAAAGAGTGGAAAACGACTTTTCAGAAGCTGATGTTGCCGTTAATCAATCCAGCTGTTTTTCCAGAAAGCTTATTAGCCGTAATCGCATTGCATTTTAAAAATCCAAAGGCCAGTAGTGATACAGATTTTAAGTTAGTAATGGAGTTGGGTAAGTTCGACCCCATTCGTGATAGAACGTACATCTATGAACTAGAAGAAGGAACACTTTTTTCAATTGCAGATGGAAGAGCATTTCGACTTGGAAGAAAACGTGTTAAGCGATTTGAATGCGAAGAAATATCAACACAGAAGAAGTATATTTTCAGTCCCCACGCTGAGGTGACCGAAATTAAAAAACACACATAAAATAAATACCTGCTCTGTCTAAACTTGTAGAAGCAATTAATTTGATTCTTTGATGTAGATGGCTCTGATTTTTTTAAACATCTCTGAAGAGTAGACAAATTTTGTTACTGCTTCGTTATCTGTTTTAAAAATCTCTTGATTGGTACCTTCCCATTGTTTCAGCCCGTTTTCAAGAAACACAATTTTTTCGCCTATTTCCATTACCGAATTCATATCGTGTGTATTAATAACCGTTGTAATTTCATATTCTTGGGTTATCTCCTGAATGAGGTTGTCAATTAATATAGCTGTTCTGGGATCTAATCCAGAATTGGGTTCGTCACAAAAAAGATATTTAGGATTCATTATTATGGCTCGAGCAATGGCCACTCTTTTTTTCATCCCTCCAGAAATCTCTGACGGCATTTTGTGGTTTGCGTCTATTAAATTCACTCGATTAATTGCTGTATTGGCACGATCTCTTAATTCATCTTCATTGGCATTGGTAAACATTCTCATGGGAAACATGATGTTTTCTTCAACCGTCATTGAGTCAAAAAGAGCACTGCCCTGAAAAACCATTCCAAGGTCTTGTCTTAAAAGCGCTCTTGTTTTTAAGTCCATACTGCTTAAGGCTGTATTGTCGAAAATAATATCTCCTCCTGTAGGTTCAAAAAGGCCGATAATACATTTTAAAAACACAGTCTTACCAGAGCCACTTTGACCAATAATCAAATTGGTTTTCCCTTTTTCAAAGATGGTGCTTATTCCTTTTAGGACTTGAGTTTCTTCGAACGATTTTATGAGGTTGTTTATTTGAATCATTCTACGTAAGCAAAAGGTTAGTAACAATTGTATTCGTTATGATAATGGCAACACTGGTCCACACAAATGAAGTGGTACTGGCTTTTCCAACATCCAAAGCACCACCTTTCATAAAATAACCATGATAGGAAGGAATGGTGGCTAGAAGCATAGCAAACAAAAATGTTTTAATAAATGCATATACAATATGAAAGGCTTTGAAATCAAGTTGGAGGCCTTCAATAAAATCTGCATGGGAGGAAAATCCACCACTAATACAAGCAAGATAACCGCCGAAAATCCCTAGGGTCATGGAGATGCTAATTAAGAAAGGATACAAGGTCAAAGCTGCGATTTTAGGAAAAATCAAATAATTATAAGTATTTATACCCATGACCTCGAGCGCATCTATTTGTTCCGTTACGCGCATGGTTCCCAAACTGGAAGTGATGAACGAGCCTACTTTTCCAGCCATAATAACCGATATGAAGGTAGGAGCAAATTCTAGAATTATGGATTGTCTTGTTGCAAAGCCTACTAAATACCCTGGAAGTAATGGATTGTCGGTATTTATTGCAGTTTGAATGGCTACTACACCGCCAACAAAAAAAGAAATAAAGGCGATAATTCCTAGCGAGCCAATGATCAAATCATCGATTTCACGTAGAATTAAGTTTCGAAGTACATTCCATTTCGTGAATTTCCCAAAAGTTTTTTGGAGCATTAACACGTACTGTCCGATATGGGTTAAAATTTTCATTGCTCTAAAATACACAAAACTTAAAAATTAAAGTCCCAAATAACTCAAAGGAATCTAATAAATATAGCTTTCTTAGATCTGGTAGGTGATGGCGTTGATATTCATACCAGCACCAACGCTAGCAAATAAAACAACATCGCCTTTTGCTAACTCATGCCCGTCTTTTTGACCTTTAAGAACTTGGTCAAAGAGTGTTGGAATGGTAGCAACAGAACTATTTCCATGTGTTTCGATGTTCATTGGGAGAACGTCGACGGGAACTTTTTCTTTGTAAAGTCTATAAAAGCGTTTCACAATAGCTTCATCCATTTTTTCGTTCGCTTGATGGATGAATATCTTCTTGAGGTTTTGTATGGAAGTGCCGGATTGATCTAAACAGGCTTTCATTGCATCAGGAACTCGAGATAAGGCAAATTCATACACCTTTCTTCCTTGCATTTTAATGAACTGATCGCTATTGTTCGTTTCGTATGAATCGCCAAAAAACAACATATCAACTTCGTTGTTATCGGTATAGGTAACCGATTCGTGCGCCATAATACCTCCAGATTTATCAGAGTCTTGGATGATGGTAGCACCTGCACCGTCTGCAAAAATCATTGAGTCCCGATCATTGGCATCCACAACTCTTGAAAGCGTTTCGGTGCCTATGACCAAACACTTTTTTGCCATTCCAGATTTTATAAATGCTTTGGCTTGAATCACCCCTTCGATCCAACCCGGACATCCAAAGAGGATGTCATAGGCTACACATTTAGGGTTTTTTATGCCTAAGGCTGCTTTTACTTTAGACGCTACACTTGGGAGCGAATTCGATTGTTTTGATCCGAATCGAGTATCTCCAAAATTATGAGCAACAATGATGTAATCAAGTGTTTCTTGATCAATCTTTGAATCCGTTATCGCTTTGGCGGCTGCATGGGCTGCTAAGTCAGAAGAGTTTTGATCTTGGGTAGCGTAGCGACGCTCTTTGATCCCTGTTATTGAACTGAACTTTTCAATTATCTCCGCATTTTCAACGTCAAAGGGAAGTCCGTCATTTGTTAAAAAAGTATGGTTTAGAAAGTCACTGTTCTTTTGAATTTGACTTGGGATGTAACTACCTGTACCTGTGATTTTTATATTTAAGGGCTCAATCATATACAAATGTAGTAAAGTACAGAAGCGCTTGGCAGTTTTACCTCAAAATCATACGAAGTTCAACATTAAGTATTTGAAGCAAAAAAGAAAGAACAGAATAAACCTAAATAATGATTATTAGATATTTACATATTCTTCTATAGGAGGACAACTGCATATTAAATTACGATCCCCAAAGGCTTCATCCACCCTTCTGACGGAGGGCCAAAACTTGTTTTCTCGAACAAATTCTAAGGGATATAATGCCTTTTGTCTGCTGTATTCAAATGGCCATGCATCTGTAGTTGCCATCTGGAGTGTATGTGGGGCATTTTTTAAAATACTAGCTTCTGTATGCATTTCTTGCGCTCCAATTTCATGTGCAATCGCAATCATAGCCTCACAGAAACGATCGATTTCTGAAATGTTTTCACTTTCGGTAGGTTCTATCATCATCGTTCCAGCTACTGGAAAGGAAACAGTAGGAGCATGGAAACCATAATCCATAAGCCGCTTGGCAACGTCTACAACTTCGATGCCTTTTTCTTTAAAAGGCCTGAGGTCAATAATCATTTCATGAGCCGTCCTTCCTTTTTCGCCTAGGTAAAGAATGGGGTAGGTTCCTTCCAATCGTACTTTGATGTAATTGGCGTTCAGTATCGCAATTTCGGTAGCTTTTTTAAGTCCTTTTCCTCCTAGCATTTTGATGTAACCGTAGGAAATCAAGCAAGCGAGAGCTGAGCCCCAAGGCGCTCCTGAGATTGAGCTTATCGGATTCGTTCCTCCCGTTGTTATCATTGGATTGCTGGGTAAAAAAGGAGCTAAATGCTCAGCTACACAAATGGGTCCAACTCCAGGACCTCCTCCTCCGTGAGGAATTGCAAAAGTTTTATGAAGGTTGAGGTGGCATACGTCTGCCCCGATAATAGCTGGACTAGTTACACCAACTTGTGCATTCATATTGGCACCATCCATATACACTTGACCCCCATTGTCGTGAATCAACTGCGTCATTTTTCGGATGTTCGATTCAAACACACCGTGGGTTGAGGGGTAGGTGACCATTAGGGCAGCTAGATTGTCTTTATGTTCAAGAACCTTAGCAGAAAAATCTTCCCAATCAATATTGCCAATAGCATCGGTAGCTGTAACAACTACTTTCATTCCCGCCATGATGGCAGAGGCAGGGTTAGTTCCGTGCGCAGATGCAGGAATAATACAGATATTGCGATGATGATCTCCTCGATTGCTATGATAGGCACGAATAACCATCAGCCCAGCATATTCACCTTGTGCTCCTGAATTTGGCTGGAGTGAGGTTGCGTAAAATCCAGTAACTTCATTCAATTGTTCTTCGAGTTCTTTTAGGATGTGCTGATAACCCTGTGCTTGATCTAGGGGAACAAAAGGGTGCAACCCATTCCATTGCGCCCAACTTAGCGGAAGCATTTCACTAGCTGCATTCAATTTCATTGTACAAGAACCCAAGGATATCATGGAATGATTAAGGGCTAAATCTTTTCTTTCAAGGCGTTTGATGTAGCGCATCAGGCTGGTTTCAGAATGATACGAATTGAAAACGGGATGTGTTAAAAAAGCCGATTTTCGAGCTTGACTCTCTGGAATCCTAGATTCTAAATTAGCTGGATTTGAAGCTCCTTTTTGTTGGCTATAGGTTTCAAATACATCAACCAGTTTGGCAAAACTTTTTTCAGTTACGGTTTCATTAAACGCAATTGCAACATGGTTGGCATCAACAGTAAGTAAGTTGATTTCGTGAGCTTCTGCAACTGCAGTCAATCGAGCAGCATCAGCTTTGATTAACAAGGTGTCAAAATAATTTTTGTTGAGTTGCTCAATAGCAAGTTTTTCTAAAACTGCCTCAAATCGAATGGCTTGGAGATGAATTTTTGTTGCTATATTCTTAAGCTCTTTTGGTCCGTGATATACGGCATACATTCCGGCCATAACGGCGAGTAAAACTTGAGCGGTACATATATTGGATGTAGCCTTATCTCTTTTGATGTGTTGTTCTCTTGTTTGAAGTGCCATGCGTAAAGCGGGTGCGCCATCCAAGTCTCTAGTTTGTCCAATAATTCTGCCTGGAAGGTTTCTTTTATAAGCTTCACGGGTAGCGAAATAAGCCGCATGTGGCCCTCCATAACCTAGAGGTATCCCAAAACGCTGAGTTGTTCCTACCACTACATCTACACCGTATTTTCCGGGAGCTTCTAAAAGGGTAAGGCTTAATAAATCAGCCGCAACAACTGTTTTTATATCAAATGCTTGAACTTTTTTAACTAATTCTGGGAGGTCGCAAATTGCTCCATGTTTTCCTGGGTATTGAAAAAACGCTCCAAAAAAGTCGGTGTTAAAATCAAAGGTAGCTGCATTTCCTACCATAAGTTCAATTCCAATTGGTTCCGCTCGGGTTTTGAATAACGCAAGTGTTTGGGGAAGTACATCTTCAGACACAAAAAAGAGGCAGCTGTTATTCTTTTTTTGTTCTCGTGATCGGGCAGCAAAAAGAAGGGTCATCGCTTCTGCAGCCGCAGTGCTTTCATCCAATAGGGAAGCATTTGCCAATTCCATTCCCGTTAAATCGGTAACTACGGTTTGAAAATTAAAAAGAGCCTCTAGTCTTCCTTGCGCAATTTCCGCTTGATAAGGTGTGTATGCTGTATACCATCCCGGGTTTTCTAGGATGTTTCTTTGGATTACTGCTGGGGTGATGGTAGGATGATACCCTAAGCCAATGTAGGTGTCAAATAATTTATTTTTTTGTGAAATAAGCTGTAATTCTGTTAAAAATTCGTGCTCACTAATACCATCGGGGAGGTTCAAATCTGTACTTAGAGCAATATCAGCTGGGATTGTTTCACTCAATAAAGTCGCTATAGAATCGGCACCAATTACATCAAGCATTTGCTTAATTTCTCTTTCGTTGGGGCCTAAGTGTCTCGATTCAAAAGTTCCGTCCATCTTAAATAGTTATTTACGCAAACTTAGTTAAAATAGAAGCTATACTTCTCTACTTTTTACCCCTAAATAAGATAAGTTTTCAACTAAATTCAGAAGAAATTTTTTAACAGGTTTTTCGGCTGCATTTCAGGAAAAATAAGGGACTGCAAGTATTATAATTGATCATTGAACTCGGACATATAAACAGTTTTGATACTTTTGCGCTGTGAAACAACTTCAAGCTTTTTTCGATTTCTATCTCAAATCCAGTATTCATGTCGCTTTGATGGTACTTTGTATGTTCGAGATAACCCGAATTGAATGGGGCGTCCCTATTGTTTTATCAGAACAACTATTTGTTTTTTTAGCATCACTTGCGGCTTATAATTTTGTCAAATACTCCAACCTGATCAGGGTTAAATTCAATAGGAAGTCTAAACGTTTTATTACGATCGTTTTGATATCGTTTTTGAGTTTACTAGCAGCGGCATATTTTTTATTTTTCTTTTCTCAATCTAAACTGTATGTTGTTTTGGTTGCCACATTACTATTGCTTTTATATGTAGTCCCCCTAAATTCATCGAGCTCAAACCTAAGGACTGTTGGAGGAGTTAAAATTCATATTGTTGCCCTTTGTTGGACTTTAATTACAGGAGTGCTCCCGCTCATTGATGAAGTTGACACAATAGAGATTTCTTTTTGGCTCACTTTGATTCAGCGTTATCTTTGGATTATTTTAGCCTTACTTCCTTTTGAGATTGCTGATTTTAGTTCAGATGACAAAGCGTTGAGTACTTTACCGCAAGTTTTAGGAAAACAGAAGACGAAGTTTTTAGGCTATATTCTTGCTTTTCTTGTTGTATCTATTGCTTTTAAAGGCTTTGAAAAGGTTGTATGGTGCTATCTTGTAATGATGCTGTTGTATGTTTTTTTCTTAGGGAGAAGTTCAGAAGATCAACATCCGAACACAAATGCTTTTTGGGTAGAAGGGATTCCTTTTATCGGTTGGCTTATCTTATATTTACCCCATTAAAATTTCATAGCAATGGTTCGTTTATTTGTCCTGTTTATCTTGTTGCAAAGTAAAATAGTTACGCTAAAAGTAGCTTCTTTTGCTTCACAATTATCGCCTGAAATCGTTCTTATTGATGTTCGTACGCACGAAGAGTTTTTAGCGGGGCATATCGAGGGGGCTATCAACATTGATGTCACTGCTGCTGACTTTGCCTCCATAATAAATCAGTTTCCAAAAAAAGGACCCGTTTACATTTATTGCCGATCGGGTAAGAGAAGCACTCGTGCAGCCAATCAGATGAAAACGATGAATTTCAAAAAGATTGTTGAACTTGAAGGGGGCTATTTGGCTTGGAAAAAGAGGAATTCTATTTCTCAATAAGTCCAGCTCTTCTCAACAAAGCCTTTGGGTCTGGCTCAGATCCTCTAAAGCGTTTATACAATTTCATAGGATGCTCTGTTCCCCCCTTAGAGAGTACATGATCGTGAAACGCTTGCGCCGTTTTTTTATCAAAAACTCCTTTTTCCAAGAATAATTCAAAAGCATCTGCATCCAACACTTCTGCCCATTTATAACTGTAATAACCCGCAGCGTATCCTCCCTGAAAAATGTGAGAAAACGAAGTGCTCATGCAATTTTCTTCTATGCTCGGCGTGAATTGAAGTTTGCTGATTTGCTTTTCTTCATGCACTTTTACTGAGGTTATTTCTGTTGCATTTTCGTTGTGGTAAGATAGGTCTAGATAACCAAAACTCAGTTGTCGCAAAGTTTGCAAGCCTTGTTGAAATTGAGAAGCATTTTTGATTTTTTGAACATAGTGCATCGGAATTGGCTCACCAGTTTGGTAATGATGGGCAAACAAAGACAATGCTTCTTCCTGATAACACCAGTTTTCTAGAATTTGACTGGGTAGTTCAACAAAATCCCAAGAAACACTAGTTCCGCTCAGACTACCGTATTTGGTGTTTGCAAGCATTCCGTGTAGCGCGTGACCAAATTCGTGGAAGAGTGTGGTAACTTCATTGAAGCTTAAGAGTGCTGGATCATCATTTGTAGGTGGAGAAAAATTACATACAATAGAAATGTGCGGACGTTGACTTTGGTTTTGAGAACGATAAGAGGTCATCCATGCGCCACTTCTTTTTCCAGATCGTGGATGGAAATCTGCGTATAAAAGTGCATGAAAGCCACCTGTTTCGTTAAAAACTTCGTAGCAGATAACGTCCTTATGATATCCTTGGATTGCGTCCGACTGCTCGAAACGCAAACCGTATAAGCGCTCCACTATTTCAAATAAACCTTTCAATACATTGGGCAGAGGGAAATAAGGCTTTAGAATTTGCTCATCAAAATCAAAAAGTTCTTGTTTAAGTTTTTCAGAAACATAGGAAGTGTCCCATTTTTGTAAATCTTTTAGATCCAGTTTATCTTCCGCAAAACGCTCGATTTGCTCCCATTCTTTTTTAGCATAGGGGAGTGCATTTTGGTAAAGATCATCTAAGAACTGATTTACTTGTGAAGCAGATTGTGCCATGCGTTCTTCCAAAACAAAATCGGCATGGGAGCTATAGCCGAGGAGATTTGCGCGGTCTTTTTTTAATTGTACCAACTTTAGAATGCTGGATTCGTTGTTGTTTTCATTCTTTTGAAAGCCTCTTTTACCAAAGGCGAGGCTCATTTTCTTTCTAAGCGCTCGATCATCTGCAAAGGTTACAAAGGGGACGTAGCTCGGATAGTCTAATGTAAAAACCCAACCGTCTTTATTTTTCTCTTTCGCTAGGGCCTCAGCTTGTGTGATGCTTGTTTGTGGAAGTCCACTCAATTGTTTTTTGTCTGTCAAATGAAGTTCAAAAGCCTGGGTGTCGGCAAGGACATGTTCGCCAAATGAAAGGCTCAATTGAGCTAACTCTGTGTCGATTAAGCGCAACTTATCTTTGTCTTCTGCTGATAAAAGAGCACCGTTTCGAACAAACCCTTTGTATTCTTTTTCAATTAGAGTCAGTTGTTCTGGATCTAAAGCTAGGGTTTCTTTTTTATCGAAAATATTTTTAATGCGATCGAATAAAACCTTATTTAGACGCACATCGTTTTGAAATTTCGTTAATAAGGGAGCGGCTTTTTGCGTTACTTCTTGAAGCTCATTACTTGTTTCAGCACTGTTTAGGTTGAATAAAATTCCAGAGATTATGCCCAGCTGTTCACCACTTTGTTCCAGAGCCTCAAGTGTGTTTTCGAAAGTAGGGATTGCTGGGTTAGAACAGATATGATCAATTTCTTCGAGTGTTTTACTGATTTCTAGCTCAAGTGCTGGAATAAAGTAAGTCGTTTGAATTTGTTCGAAAGGAGCACTTTGGTGTTGCGTTTCAAAAACGCTGTTAAGGATATTTTTCAAAAGGTAAATGGGGTTTAGTTTAGGTTTTTGGCAGAATCAATTACTTTAGTTTTCATGGATTCCTTGTACGCCAAAATGGTTTGTTGTACCGCCTTGTCTGAACTGCCTAGAATTTGAGCCGCTAAGATCCCTGCATTTTTAGCACCATTCAATGCAACAGTAGCTACGGGAACCCCACCGGGCATCTGAAGGATGGATAATACAGAATCCCATCCATCAATTGAATTACTCGATTTTATAGGAACACCAATTACAGGGAGTGGGCTTGTTGCTGCTATCATACCCGGAAGGTGAGCAGCACCACCCGCTCCAGCGATAATAACCTGAATTCCTCTTGTATGCGCTTCTTGTCCATAAGAAATCATTTTCTCTGGAGTACGATGAGCTGATACAATATCGACTTCGAAGTCAATATTAAATTCTTTTAGAATGTCGATTGCTTCTTGCATTACTGGAAGGTCTGATTGACTCCCCATGATGATTCCAATTTTTGCCATTTTATTTTGAGATTACTTGTATTGTTTTTTTTACGTCTTCTGCTATTTTACGTGCCACCTCAAGATTTTCATTGATGATGGTCACATGCCCCATTTTTCTAAATGGGCGGGTATCTTTTTTACCGTAGATATGGGGGATTACTCCCGGCATAGCTAAGATAGTATTCATCTGTTCATAATAAACAGATCCGGTATGATTTTCTGCTCCTACCAAGTTTACCATAACCCCCGAAACTTTATTCTTTGTATTTCCAAGGGGTAGGTCTAGGATTGCTCGAATGTGTTGTTCGAACTGATCGGTATAGGAAGTCTCAATGGTTATATGTCCGCTGTTGTGTGGACGTGGCGCAACTTCATTGACTAAGATTGCACCAGTTTCTGTTAAAAATAATTCAACCGCCAGAAGGCCTACGTGTTCAAAAGATTCAGAAACCTGAAGGGCAATTGCTTGTGCTTTTTTAGTAATGTCTTCACCTAATCGAGTAGGACATAAAACATATTCTACTTGGTTCG
The DNA here is from genome assembly GCA_002477625.1 of Candidatus Arcticimaribacter sp. UBA7428. Classification (GTDB taxonomy): domain Bacteria; phylum Bacteroidota; class Bacteroidia; order Flavobacteriales; family Flavobacteriaceae; genus Arcticimaribacter. The sequence goes on along the minus strand of DLQQ01000080.1, from coordinate 18,716 downwards.
CTTCGGGATGAAATTCCATTTCCACAGTTGGATAAGCAACTACATCACCTGAGGGGTTTCTGCAAACGATAACAGCAAGCTCGTGTGTAAAGGGAATTAAATCTTCTGCCAAGCAAGCCACATCAGGAAGCGCATCTAATTGCTCTTGATTTCGGACAACACTAACACCATTACCATCGTAACCCATTAAAGCAGATTTCCATACGAATGGAAGGTCTAACGAATGGTTTTGAACTGCAGTTTTGAGTTCCTCAAGATTATTGAAATTTTGATGTGGTGCTGTTGGAATATTATTTGCTCGATAAAAATCTTTCTGTGTGCTTTTGTTTTGAATGACTTCTAAAGTAGCAGCAGAAGGGTAAACTTCTACACCTTCTTTTTCAAGTTGTTTTAAAGCGTCAAGATTGACGTGTTCAATTTCGAAAGTAAGGACATCCACTTTTTTTCCAAACTCATAAACGGTTTGGTAGTCTTTGAAATCGCCTACTTCAAAATAATCACAAGCTATTTTAGAGGGTGCCACTTCGCTGGGGTCAAGAACATGGGTTTTGATGTCCCATTTACGAGTAGTGTAGAGCAGCATTTTGCCCAATTGGCCTCCGCCTAAAATGCCTAAGGTTTTATGAGTAGAAAAAAAGGACATATATTTTTTTGACAAAAATACGCATATATCTTTGATATCTTAATTTCAAACACAAAAAGCCCTTTAATTTGGGTATCTTTGCTTTTTCATAAAACTATTTGATCATGATTAATATCGTACTTTTCGGTAAGCCGGGAGCTGGTAAAGGAACACAAGCTGAGTTTTTGAAATCTCAATACCAATTGGTACATATTTCAACAGGAGATGTATTTCGTTACAACATCAAAAACACAACTGATTTAGGCAAACTGGCCCAGTCGTATATGGATCAAGGTGATTTGGTGCCCGATTCGGTAACCATCAACATGCTCGAAGCTGAGGTTGAAAAAAATCATGATGCCAAAGGTTTTATTTTCGACGGCTTTCCAAGAACTACTGCTCAGGCCGAAGCGTTGGATGCTTTTTTAAGTAAAAAAGAAATGCAAGTTACTGCTACTATTGCGCTTGAAGCTACCGATGACGAATTGGTCGAACGTTTGTTGAAACGCGGAGAAACAAGCGGACGTTCTGATGATCAGGATGAAGCTAAAATCAGAAATCGGTTTGATGAATACAATCAAAAAACGGCTCCATTACGAAGTTTTTATACCAACCAAAGTAAATTTCATAGTGTCAATGGGATTGGGACAATCGACGAAATAACAGCTCGATTAACCTCCATTATTGACCGCTTCTAAAACTGTACAATGACTGAAGGAAATTTTGTAGATTATGTAAAACTTGCCCTCACTTCTGGAAACGGAGGTAAAGGATCCATACATCTTCACCGTGAAAAATTCATAACCAAAGGTGGACCCGATGGAGGTGATGGTGGTCGAGGAGGTCATATTATTTTGAGAGGAAATCCAAATCTTTGGACCCTCTACTCCTTTAAATTTAAAAAGCATTTTGGAGCTGAACATGGAATGCACGGTAGTAAAAACAGAAGTTCAGGCGCTCAAGGAGAAGATGTATATCTCGATGTTCCATTAGGTACTGTTGTAAAGGATACTGAAACTGAAGAAGTGCTTTTTGAAATTACAGAAAAGGATCAAGAAGTGATATTGGTCAAAGGAGGTTTGGGTGGCCGTGGAAACTGGCACTTTAAATCCTCGACTAGACAAACCCCCCGATACGCTCAGCCCGGTATGAAAGGCGTTCAGCGTTTCGTTACTTTAGAATTGAAATTACTTGCTGATGTAGGTTTGGTAGGATTTCCCAATGCAGGAAAATCAACTCTTTTAGCTGCTTTGACTTCGGCTAAACCCAAAATTGCTGACTATGAGTTTACAACCTTAAAACCCAATTTAGGGATTGTTCATTATCGCGATTATCGTTCTTTTGTGATGGCCGATATTCCAGGGATTATTGAAGGTGCCGCCCAAGGTAAAGGATTGGGTCATTATTTTTTGAGGCATATAGAACGGAATTCTGTTTTGCTCTATGTAATTCCAGCAGATGCAAAAGATGTAAAAAAACAATTTGAGATTTTACGTTCAGAACTTCAAGAATTCAATCCAGAATTATTAGACAAACAATATATGGTCGTACTATCTAAGTGCGATTTACTTGACGATGAACTCCGTGAAGCTTATGCCGAAGAGATGAAAGCGAGTTTTCCTCATACTCCACATACCATGATTTCAGCAATAAGCGAGTACAATCTTCAGTCCCTTAAAGACGAACTCTGGAAGGTTTTGGCTCTTGAAAATTCAATTGCGTAAATTTTAATATGGGTCGTATTTCAATCATTTGTATTATTGTTTTTTGGAGTTGGTCTACCATAGGGCAAGAAAAAACTCCTTTTGCAACCTATGATTTTTCTTCTGATCAGGGATATCTAGAAAAACGTTCGACCTTAGAGAAAGAATCCAGCACCAGCGAGGCCTATAATAGGTTGATCCGTTGGGCTATAAAACACAAGGATTTTGAAACGGCAATTCAGTATTATGCAAAGTTGCTGGAGTTGGAACCAAATAATGCCGAGTATCATTATCGTTTGGCAGGTGTTAATGGAATTCGAATTGATGAGATCAGTAAGTTTAAAGCCTTGCCCTATGTCTACGCAATGAAAACAAATTTTCTGAAAGCACACCAATTAGATTCAACCCACACCCCAACTCTAACGGCACTTGTTCGGATTTATACCAAGTTACCCAACTTCCTCGGTGGAAACCTTGAGAAGGCAAAAGAATACGCAAAATTACTATCTGATTTGAGTCCAGCTGAAGGCTATCTCGCTCAGGGGTTTATTTTAGAATATGAAGGCAACACAACTCAAGCTGAAGCCCAGTATAAAAATGCTTTTGATCTCCTATCTTTTTTAGATAGCTGTGAGGCTTCCGTTGTTGAAACTTATTTTGACAATAAAAGTGCTAATCTGAGTTATGAATTAGCCGCTATTGGACTGACTTTCAATTTAAGCTCAACCCGATCCATTTGCGCACTTCAATATTATTTAGAGCAGTTCGATGACTCCGATAATTTACCCAAAGAATGGGCGTTTTACAAACTTGCCTTGCTTTATGAAAAGATAAACCAAAAGGAACGGGCTGAGATATATCGTACTTTAGCTTTAGAAATTAACCCTACTTTTATTCCAGAATAGGATTAGAACAGAAAGAAAGACCCATGAAGAAATTCCATTTTATAGCCATCGGAGGGAGTGCCATGCACAACCTTGCATTAGCATTACAGTTCAAAGGTTTTGAAATTAGTGGAAGTGATGATGCTATTTTTGAGCCATCAAAATCTAGATTAGCAAAGGCCAGTTTGCATCCAGAAGTGATGGGGTGGTTTCCAGAAAAAATCACGGATGATTTAGACGGAATCATCTTAGGGATGCATGCCAAAGAAGATAATCCCGAACTTTTACAGGCAATGGAATTGGGAATCCGAATTTATTCTTATCCTGAGTTTCTTTACGAACAGACAAAAAACAAAACACGGGTGGTCATCGCTGGAAGTCATGGCAAAACAACCATCACTTCAATGGTTCTTCATGTTCTAAATTATTGGGAAAAAGAAGTCGATTATATGATTGGTGCTCAACTCGAAGGTTTTGATACCATGGTTCATTTGACAGAAGAAAATGATTTTATGCTGATTGAGGGCGATGAATATCTTTCGTCACCCATAGACCGAAGACCCAAGTTTCTTTGGTATAAACCCCATGTTACATTAATCTCGGGCATTGCTTGGGATCATATCAATGTTTTTCCGACCGAAGAAAATTACATCGAGCAATTCGAAACCTATATCGACTCGATAATGCCCGGAGGTGTATTGGTTTATAACGAATCGGATTCTGTCTTGGAGCGCATAACCGCAGCTTCTCAAAACACCATTCGAAAAGAAAGTTATCGCTTGCCAGATTATTTTATCGAAGAAGGAGTGTCTTATTTGAAAACGGATGAAGGCGATTTGCCCCTCGAAGTTTTTGGAGAACACAACCTTTCGAATATTGCTGGAGCCAAATGGATTTGCCAACTGATGGGAGTTGATGAGGATGATTTTTTAGAAGCCATAATGAGTTTTAAAGGCGCATCAAAGCGATTGGAGAAAATAGGAGATAACGGATCCTCCTTCTTGTTCAAAGATTTTGCCCATGCTCCGAGTAAGGTTAAGGCAACTTCAGAAGCGGTAGCGTTACAATTTGACAAACATCATAAAGTATATTGTTTGGAATTGCATACCTATAGCAGCCTGAATCCAGCCTTTATTGGACAATATAAAAATGCGCTCAATGGGGCAGACGAAGCTGTTGTTTTTTATGATCCAGCAGCATTGAAAGTTAAAAACAGAAGCCCTTTGAGTGAACAAGAAATCAAAACTGCTTTTGGTTCTGAAAATCTCCTAGTGTTTTCCAATCCCAAAGCTTTTCAAGAATTTCTTTTTGAGCACGAGTGGAATAATAGTATCCTCTTGATGATGAGTTCGGGTAACTACGGAGGTATTGATTGGGACACTTTAAAAGATCGCGTGCTCAACCTTTAGTTTGATGGTTTGCGTATAAACGTTCAATGTGCTCAATCACTTGAGACTGACCGTCGATTAGCGCCTGTTTGGCTCTCGATCGATCTTCTTTGTTTTTGTCCTGAGAAATTTTGTATTTACCTTCCCAAGATGTAATCTCAATATGAAATCCAACAATATAATCCAAGGCAGCTTGCATACGCGGATTATTTTCTTCTAAAACATAACTAGGATTTGCACCTTCCAGAAAAGCAGTCATGGCAATTAGACTTTCCTTCACCTCTTGTGCTGCTCTTTTGATTTTAATTTTTCCACGCAAATGAACCTTAAAATAGTTCCAAGTTGGGAGCTGTGTTGTGCTGTATTTTGAGGGTGAAATATATACTTCGGGCCCGTGAAAAATAAGTTCTAAGTCGTGATCCTTATCTTCGAAATGACTGATCTGCGGATTGAATTTATCTAGGTGACCAACCAAGGTACCCAAAGTGCCTTTCGGAGTGTATACTAAGGGGATATGCGTGCTTAAAACGGAATTGTTACTGGCTGTAATTACAGTTGCGAGCGGGTACATTTTAACCAGTTCTAAAGCATTTTCGTATTGTTTTTCTTGGTGGTGTTTTGGAGGATAATTCATTATTAAAAAAGTTATATTTTTATAGACATTATTGATTTTAATAAGCGTAAAACCATCGTAAACCTACTTTACTATGAAAATGATTCCTCCCAAATTTACATTAAAAGACTGGTCTGTTGAAGAACGACCTCGAGAAAAATTAATCAGTCTAGGGGCTCAGCAACTGTCGAATGCAGAATTGTTGGCACTTTTAATTGGAAGTGGAAATCCTGGGGAAACTGCCGTTCAACTCATGCAACGCCTCATGGCTTCCCTTAATAATGATCTGAGTGCACTTCACAGAATTGGTATAGACGGCTTATTGCAATGGAAGGGAATTGGCCCAGCCAAGGCCGTAAAAATAAAAGCAGCATTGGAATTAGGGAAACGAATGCAAGGAATTCCTGCACAAGAAAAAGTGAGTTGTACCAGTAGTGCAATTGCTTATGACGTTCTATTTGCGGTCTTGTCCTATTTGGATCAAGAGGAGTTTTGGGTTTTATTATTGAATAGTCAACATCATATTTTAGAAAAAAAATGTTTGAGTAAGGGAGGGATTTCGGAAACTACAGTCGATATTCGATTGCTGTTTAAGAGCGCCCTTCAAGTTGGAGCAACGGCTATAATTGTTCCTCATAACCACCCTTCGGGAGTTTTAAAACCAAGTACAAGTGACATTCAACTGACGCAGAAAATAAAAAAAGCAGGTGATAATATGGATATAAAACTCCTAGATCATTTAATTATTTCTGAAAAAGGCTATTTTAGCTTTGCAGACGAAAAACTACTATAACTATGCTGTTGGTTTATACCCACACAATCACTCCTAGACTCCGATATACTTTCAAGCATTTCTTTGAAAGCGTCCTTGGAATTCAAGTAGATTTCACAACAAAATTGGAAGTTTTTATTGCTCAGAATGGACCCAAAATAAGCTATGCTAACGCCCCTTTGGGGAATGAATTTTTTGTGAATTCAAATGCCTTGTTGTTTGAGCAAGGGGCTCATGATATCGAAATAACAGTTTCTCAATGGGAAGGCTTACCTGCTTTTTTTGAGTGTAACAAAGACTCCATGCTTCCATTTGATGTTTTTGCAGCAACCTTTTTTTTAATCAGTAGATACGAAGAATACCTAACCCATATAAAGGACGAGTCCGATCGGTTTGTGAGCGACCAATGCCTTGCAGTTCAGAATAACTTTTTAGAACGGCCCGTTATTGATCTATGGGCTCAAAAAACATTCGATTTACTCCTTCAGAAATTCCCTGAACTTGAGCAAACCAAAAAATCTAAGGTACAGTGTATACCCTTGGTTGAGGTTACATCTGCCTATAAATACAAGCATAAATCATTTCTGAGAAATACTGCTCAGTTCCTAATTTCATTAGGCAATTTTGAATTGTGGAGCATGATAGAACAGACCCTAGTTTTGCTAGGCTTTTGGAAAGATCCGTGGAATAATTTTAACGCCTTTTTGTCTTTGTTTAAAAAGACTAAGGTAAAACCCCGTTTTTTCTTTCTGTTTTCTAAAATCACCTTTTATGATCAAGGGATTTCAATTTTCAACGACACCTTTCAATCTTTAATTAAATCCCTTGCAGATTATCATAAAGTTTCTTTGTTGGTCTCTACAGAAGGGCGTCAAAAAGCTACAACATTCAAAACAGAATTGGAGCGTTTTGAAAGTGTCATTCACAGAAACACAAAATTCTTACGCTTTAATCGCGGTGTAACAACAGTTTTCGACACCTACCGGAATGCTTTGGGAATGGAGCAGGCAGAGGATTTCAGCCTAGGATATCACGATAGAATAGGCTATCGAGCAAGTACAGCGGTGCCTTTTCGATTCTACGATTTAGGTAACGAAATTGAAACCTCTTTGGTGCTATATGCAGTTGTTGCAACTGAAGAAGCGTTACGAACCTTGGATGCTCAAACTGCTTTTAAGAAATTAGAAACCCTTAAAGATCAAATCCCAACGTCAACGGGAGTTCATGTGTTTTCTGTAACGAATGCGATTTTTTCTCCGCACAATAAAAACACTTTGTGGAAAGAAGCCTATACCAACTATATTGTAAACTATGATTAATTCACATAAGGTCCAGCATATTTTCTTTGACTTGGACCATACGCTTTGGGATTTTGAAAAAAATTCTGGTGCAACATTTAAATCGATTTTCGAAGAATTGAACTTTGATTTTTCTCTCGAAGTATTTTTGGACTTTTATAATCCAATCAACCATTATTATTGGAAGCAGTATCGCGAGAATATGATTTCGGAAATCGAGCTTCGTTATTTGAGGTTAGAAAAAACCTTTGAAGCCATGAAGGTGCCTACTTCCACGGCTCGAATTGATCGTATTTCTGAACTTTATATACAGCAACTTTCTACGTATACTCATCTTTTTAAAGATACCATTTCAGTTCTAGAATACTTGAATTCTAAGTATACATTGCACATCATCACCAACGGCTTTGAGCATGTACAGCAACGGAAACTAGAAAATTCTGGTATCGCTCGGTTTTTTAAAACCGTTTTGACTGCTGAGAAAATTGGCGTTAAAAAACCCCATCCGACTATTTTTCTATCTGCAATGAAAACAGCTGAGGTTCTTCCTGAACATGCTATGATGATTGGTGACAGTCTAGAAGCGGATATTCAAGGGGCATTGAAACTAGGGATGCAGGCAATACATTTCAATTCGCACAAAGAAGCGTATCACGAAGAATGCTTGATTATTGATCAGTTATCAGATTTAACTAATTTATTGTAAAATGTTCGGATATGATCGGCCGCTCTTTTGTCTAGTAGCTTGACTTAATGTATTTTTACATAAAATTCCAGTATGCAAATTCAAGATGCTCAAAAGGCCGTAGACGAATGGATCAAGGATCACGGAGTCCGATACTTCAATGAACTCACCAATATGGCTCAGTTGACTGAAGAGGTTGGGGAAGTGGCTCGAATTATTGCCAGACGCTACGGAGAACAAAGTGAAAAGGAATCGGATAAAAACAAAGACTTAGGAGAAGAGCTTGCAGATGTTGTCTTTGTGGTTTTATGTTTAGCAAACCAAACAGGAATCAACCTTCAAGACGCTTTTGATAAAAAACTCAACCTAAAAACCCAACGGGATCACGACCGACATCAAAACAATCCAAAACTTAAATAATACGGATGCTGCTTCACATTAATCACCCTTCTCAAAACTGTTTGGGAAGCCTCAATATTACCGGGTCAAAAAGCGAGACCAACCGATTATTACTTTTACAGGCACTGTATCCTGGATTGACCATAAAAAACCGCTCGAATTCGGATGATTCTGTTGCCATGAATCATGCACTAACGACAGACTCAAACCTAATAGACATTCACCACGCTGGAACAGCAATGCGTTTTTTGACTGCTTTTTTTGCAACACAAGCAGGGCGTGAAGTTGTTTTGACAGGTTCTTCGCGCATGCAAGAAAGACCCATAGGGGTTTTGGTAGAGGCCTTGAGAAAATTAGGTGCCCAAATTGCTTATGAACAAGAAGAAGGCTATCCACCACTTCGGATCACAGGAAAAGCCTTGAAAGGTGGCGCTGTTTCCTTACCAGCAAACATCAGCAGCCAATACATTTCTGCCTTATTGTTAATTGCGCCGCATTTGGAAGAAGGACTAAATTTGAAACTAGAAGGAGAAATCACCTCCTTACCTTATTTGAAAATGACGTTGGCTTTGTTGGATCGCATTGGAGTTCGTTCTCATTTTGAAGATAAAAACATTAAAATCTCCCAACAAAAAACAATAGCCGACCAAACCCAAGTTGTTGAATCCGATTGGAGTTCGGCTTCCTATCATTTCAGTTGTGTTGCGTTGAGCAAAGCAGGTCGAATTCGGTTGAGCAGTTACCGACAAGACAGTCTTCAAGGAGATGCCGTTTTGATTGCGGTCTACAAAAAACTAGGAGTTGATACGCGTTTTGAAAATGATCAAATGATTTTAGAAAAAATCAAAGATTTTGAATTACCAAAAACCCTTGCATTGGATCTGGTCGAGGCACCTGATATTGCTCAGACCATTGCAGTGAGTTGTTACGGACTAGGAGTTGCTTGTGATCTGACAGGTTTGCACACCCTAAAAATCAAAGAAACTGATCGACTCATTGCATTAGAAAATGAATTGTCTAAGCTTGGTGCTCAAATTCGAGTGACCGAGGACAGCTTACACCTTAGTGCTGATCAGGATTTTAAAGTCAATCAAACCATCGCCACTTATAGCGATCATCGTATGGCAATGGCTTTTGCTCCCTTGGCTTTGAAAATCAGCCATCAAATTGCAGAATCAAATGTCGTTACTAAGTCGTATCCTGACTTTTGGAATGACTTGGAAGCTATTGGTTTTGAGCTTGTTGAAAAATAAGTCAACGAAATAACTCCGTTTACTTGACAACCCCTATGCTGAGGTAGTATATTTGCGCTTTTAATATCATTTCTATGAAGCGGTATTGAAGTAACTAAACACAGCTTATTTATGAAATTATCCAATTTCGGTTTTACATTACCAGAAGAAAGACTAGCCGAGCATCCTGCAGAAAATCGCGACGAAGCTCGATTAATGGTTCTCAATAGAGCAACCAGAACAATAGAACACAAGCAATTCAAGGACGTTATCGATTACTTCGAAGAAGGGGACGTAATGGTTCTGAATAACACCAAGGTTTTTCCTGCGCGTCTTTTTGGTAATAAAGAAAAAACGGGAGCGCGTATCGAAGTCTTTTTGTTGAGAGAATTGAACGAAGAACAACGTTTGTGGGATGTTTTAGTTGATCCAGCACGTAAGATAAGAATTGGTAATAAGCTTTACTTTGGGGAAGACGATAGTCTAGTCGCTGAAGTAATTGATAATACAACCTCCAGAGGGAGAACCCTGCGTTTTCTTTTCGATGGTTCTTATAACGAATTTCGTAAGAAACTCAAACAACTGGGTGAAACACCACTTCCAAAATACATCAAAAGAGAGCCAGAAGCTTACGATAAAGAACGCTATCAGACCATTTATGCTAAGAATGAAGGAGCTGTAGCTGCTCCCACAGCTGGAATGCATTTTTCTAAACATCTATTGAAACGTCTAGAGATTAAAGGAATTGATCTAGCCGAATTGACATTGCATGTTGGTTTAGGAACATTCAATCCGGTCGAAGTTGAAGATTTATCGAAACACAAAATGGATTCGGAAGAACTCATTATTGAAGAAAAGGCAGTGCAAATAGTAAATGCTGCAAAGGCTAAAAAAAATAAAATCTGTGCTGTTGGGACTACCGTTATGCGCGGATTAGAAAGTTCAGTTTCTTCTATTGGTACCTTAAATCCATACGAAGGATGGACCCATAAATTTATTTTTCCTCCATTTGAGTTTTCAATTGCTGACTGTATGATCACCAATTTTCATACGCCCAAATCAACTTTATTGATGATGGCTTCTGCTTTTGCAGATCCAGATTTCATCAAAGAAGCTTATCAAGTTGCCATCAAGGAAGAATATAATTTCTATTCTTATGGAGACGCGATGTTGATCCTTTAAATTCATTAAATACAGACGGTTTCTATGGAGTTGGCTAAAAAAGATATTCGAGCACTTTCTAAAGAAGCCCTTCAGGACTTTTTTATTGCACAGGGGCAACAAGCCTATAGAGCTGCACAAGTATATCAATGGTTGTGGAGTAAAGGAGTTCATGATTTTGACAAGATGACCAATCTTTCAAAAGACACAAGACTGTTGCTGGACACTCATTTTACGATCAATCATATTGCGGTCGATCAACAACAGCGCAGTAAGGATGGGACATTTAAAAATGCAATCAAATTACACGATAATCGCATTGTCGAATCGGTACTAATTCCCGCAAAAGACCGAACTACTGCTTGTGTTTCATCGCAAGTAGGATGCAGTTTGGATTGTAAATTTTGTGCTACTGCTCAGTTGGATCGTATGCGAAACCTGAATGTCGATGAAATCTTTGATCAGGTCGTTGCCATTGATCAGCAAAGTAAGACCTATTTTGACATCCCTCTTTCGAATATTGTATTCATGGGAATGGGTGAGCCCTTGATGAACTATAATAATGTATTGGGTGCAATAGAGAAAATCACCTCTCCAGAAGGCCTGGGAATGGCCTCCAAAAGAATCACACTCTCGACTTCGGGAATCCCAAAATTGATTCGTAAAATGGCAGATGATGGTGTTAAATTTAATCTTGCTGTTTCCCTCCATTCTGCTATTCAATCGACTCGAGAAAAGATCATGCCTTTTTCTGAGAAATTTCCAGTGGATGAGCTATTGTCTTCCCTAGAATACTGGTATGAAGCTACGCAACGAATGGTCACAATCGAATTTATCGTTTGGAAAGGAATCAACGACAACCTTGAAGAGGTTAGAGCATTGGTTAACTTTTGCCGAAAATTTCCTTCCAAAGTAAATTTAATCGAATACAATCCTATTGGAGATGATACTTTTGAACAAGCCTCAAAAGAAGCCATGTCGATGTATCAGAACAAACTAACAGCTGCGCGCATCATCAATACCATAAGACGATCGCGTGGGAAAGACATTGACGCAGCTTGTGGTCAACTAGCAAATAAAGCCCTGAAAAACTAATTCTAATGAAGTTGTATATTAGTGGAGTATGAAAGTAACAGAGCAAATTAAAGATCCCATATATGAAGAAATGGAGCACTTCGAACAAAAGTTCAGTGATTCGATGTCTTCTAAAGTTGCTCTGCTCAATCGAATTACCCATTTTATTGTCAATCGAAAAGGGAAGCAGATGCGGCCCATGTTTGTGTTCCTTACTGCTAAGCTTTTAGGCGGAGGAAAAGTTACCGAGCGAACCTATAGAGGAGCTTCTGTGATCGAACTAATTCATACAGCCACTCTTGTTCATGATGATGTTGTTGATGATAGTAATCAGCGGAGAGGTTTTTTCTCGATCAACGCATTGTGGAAAAATAAAATCGCCGTTCTCGTTGGCGACTATTTATTGTCCAAAGGCTTACTTTTATGTATTCATAACGAAGATTTTGATTTACTCAAAATCATTTCTGTAGCGGTTCGCGAAATGAGCGAAGGAGAATTGTTGCAGATTGAAAAGGCCAGAAACCTTGATATAACAGAAGACATTTACTTTGAAATCATCCGACAGAAAACAGCTACATTACTTGCCGCATGTTGTGCAATGGGCGCACAGTCCGTTTCTGATGATAAAGAAGCAGTCGAGCAAATGCGTGTTTTTGGAGAACTTCTAGGAATGGCTTTCCAGATCAAAGACGATCTTTTTGATTATGGGGAAGCAAAAATTGGCAAGCCAACAGGAATTGACATCAAGGAACAAAAAATGACCTTGCCTTTAATTTATACATTGAACAATGTTTCTTCGAAAGAACGAAAATGGTTGATTCATTCCGTTAAAAAATACAATACAGATAAAAAAAGAGTAAAAGAGGTTATTCAGATGGTGAAAGATTCAGGAGGCTTGGATTACGCCCAAAACCGGATGGAATCATATCGCACTGAAGCCCTAGATATTCTAATGACATTTCCTAAAAACGCCTACCGTGATTCTTTAGAATTAATGGTAAATTATGTCATTACTCGTAAACAATAAACAACACAGTAAACACTAAAATTTGATTTCTAAAAATACCATAGACCAAGTGTATGAGACTGCTCGTGTAGAGGAGGTCATTGGTGATTTCGTGGGTTTAAAGAAGTCTGGAACGAACTTCAAAGGACTAAGCCCTTTTACCCAAGAACGCAGTCCGAGTTTTATGGTTTCTCCTGTAAAGCAAATTTGGAAAGACTTTAGTAGTGGAAAAGGTGGGAACGTTGTAGCCTTTCTTATGGAGCACGAACATTTTTCTTATCCTGAGGCCATCCGTTATTTGGCTAAAAAGTATAATGTTGAAATTGAAGAAACCGAGCAAAGCGATGCGGAGAAGGAAAAGTTAAACGAACGTGAAAGCATGTTCTTGCTAGCTGAACACGCAAACACCTATTTTAAGCAAACACTTTGGGAAGCATCAGAGGGGAAGGCAATAGGGCTTTCTTACTACAAGGAACGAGGCTTTACAGACGAAACCATTAAGAAGTTTGATTTAGGTTATTCTCCCCAAGAGAAAGATGCATTTACAAAAACAGCTCTAAAAAATGGTTTTCAATTAGAGTTCCTCGAGAAAACAGGCTTGTCGATTGTTAATGAAAGTTATCAGGTTGATCGCTTTCGAGGTAGGGTCATGTTCCCAATCAAAAGTCTTTCGGGACGAGTAGTCGGTTTTGGTGGAAGAATTCTTGGAGATAATAAAAAAACAGCCAAATATTTAAATTCACCTGAAAGTGAGATTTACCATAAGAGTAAAGTACTTTATGGAATTTACGAAGCAAAACAGAGTATAGCCAAAGAAGATGTTTGTTACTTAGTAGAGGGCTATACAGACGTTATTCAAATGGTTCAGTCAGGAGTAGCCAATGTCGTCTCGTCTTCGGGAACTGCACTTACAGAGCTTCAGATCCGCTTGATTCAGCGACTCACTCAAAACATTGTAGTTCTTTTTGATGGCGATGCAGCGGGACTCCGAGCTTCACTTCGTGGGATCGATATGATTTTAGCGCAGGGAATGAATGTAAAGGTCTGTTCGTTTCCAGAGGGAGAAGATCCTGATAGTTTTGCTAAGAAAAATTCGCAAGAAGCTATTGAACTTTTTTTTAAGGAAAACGCAAAAGATTTCATTCAATTCAAAGCTTCTTTACTCCTCGAAGATGCTACAAATGATCCTGTTAAAAAGGCCGCAACAATTCGTGATATAGTTGAAAGTATTTCTAAAATTCCAGACCCAATTCAACAAGAAGTCTATGTGCAAAGTTGTGCACAGCAGATGGAAATTTCAGAAAATGTTTTGTTTAGCGCTTTGGCTCAACTTACAAAGAAAGCCCAATCCAACACCCGTAAAACGGCTTCCAAAGAAGAGTCTTTTCGGGTAGTGAAAAACGATACTCCTCAAAATGTTACCGTAGATCATACTTTTGAATTGGAACGACAAATCATAACAATCCTTATGCTTTATGGGGATCGAGAAGAGTCTTTCAAAGAGTCTGTATTGAGTTTTTCTGATGATAAAGATATTTTAGAGGAAATCACTGAAGTGAAAGCAAAGGTGTTTGAAAAAATATTTTTGGATTTACAGCAAGACGAGGTTGAATTAGCAAATGCAAACTTCAAAACCTTATTTTATCTTTTAATTGAACATTTTCAAGTAGAAGGTCAAATTGCCATGGATAAATTAATACCTACCCTAGACGGAGAGTTGAGTTCTTTGGTGAGTAATATCCTTATGAACGAAGATCAATATCAATTACACGATTGGGAGAAGAAAAATATTTTTGTAAAATCCCGAGACAGTCAAGTACCACAACTAGTAAATGAAACTATTTTAACACTTCGAAAGTTGTTGATTGACAAGAAGATAGAAGAACTGCAAAGTCAAGTACAAGACAAAGAATTGCATCACGCTGAAATTCTAGAGGAAGTGATGAGTTACTACCAACTCAAACAGGTTGTTTCTAGAAAATTAAATCGAGTAATTTAGTTCCTAAAGATCCATCGGAATTTCACAGACGGGAATTGGCTGCATCTTATGCTGGTTTTGACTGTGGAGTTTTTTATAAATCGCCCGAACCTCTTTTTGTCTATCAGTGTCGTGCTCTGAAGTGCTGTTCACATGTTTCATAGCCCATTCCAATTCATTGTAGGTAGCACCCATTTGATCTTCGTCTGTACGATCATCACCCCACAATCCATCTGTGGGAGCAGCTTGTTGAATGGAATCGATTACGCCGAGTTTTTTGGCGAGTAAAAACACCTCAGATTTCATCAGATCTGCAATGGGACTAAGATCTACGCCACCGTCTCCATACTTAGTGTAAAAACCAACACCAAAATCTTCAATTTTATTTCCAGTTCCTGCTACTAAATAGCGTTCTAGTGCTGCGAAATAATACAGGGTAGTCATACGTATACGCGCACGCGTATTGGCTAAACTCAAAAACGTACTCGCTTCATCTGTGGTTGGAGGTAAAAGCTCCTGAAAGCTTTCAAAAACTCCTGTTAGGGAAAGTGAATGATGCCGGACGTTGGGGTATTTGCTTTCGAGCCAAGCAATGTGTTCTTGTGCTCTTGTAACTTGATTAGCTTCTTGATGAATGGGCATTTCTAGGCAAAGGACAGGCTTTCCCGTAAGTGCACATAAGCTTGAAGTTAAAGCCGAGTCAATCCCACCAGACACACCAACTACAAAACCATTCATTCCTGATTTATCTGCATAGTCGTTAAGCCAATTTACGATGTAGTCAATAACTTTTTCTGGTGATTTCATGTGTTTTAGCGATTTTTTGGATGTAACTTTGTACAAAATTAGGGAACTTATTCCTCACAAAAAATTTTTAGCAGCAGATGAATTCATTTTCTAGATCATTTTTTTTAAAAGCGAGTTTTTGTATCGCTTTTACTGTTTTTTTCTCATCCTGTTCGGATGAAAATGCGCTTGAGGCGGAAATTAATCGAATCCCTGTTACGATTGACATCGATCGTTTTGATCTTAAGTTTTATAATGCTACTCCTGAGGAATATATTGAACTCAAAAAGTCCTATCCGTATCTCTTTCCCAATCAATTTCCAGATAGTATATGGGTTAAAAGACAACGCGACAGTATTCAAACGCTTTTGCATGCCGAAATAAAGAAGGTTTACCCTTCTCTGGATCCTGTAAAAGAAGAGTTGGTTTCGCTTTATAAGCACATCAAATATTATTTCCCACAAATACAAGATCCGCATGTCGTTACGGTAGTCAATAATGTCGACTATCAGAGTAAAACAATTTTTACAGACTCCTTGCTGATCATCTCTTTGGATACTTATTTGGGATCAAAGAATCCATTGTATGAGGGTATTCCGAAGTACATTGTTCAGGATATGGAGTTTGCTTATATGACGTCCCACATTATTGATGAATTAGGAAACGCCTTAGTGAAAAGCCCGGTGAAAAGAACCTTGTTGGGTCAGATGATTTATTACGGAAAGAAGTTGTACCTAAAAGACCTTATGTTACCTCAGACTTCCGATGCCATTAAGATCAGCTATTCTCAAGAACAAGTAGATTGGGTTCACGATAATGAGCGTTATATGTGGCAATATTTTATAGAAAACGAATTGCTTTATAAGACACAATCTTCTTTATTTCTCAGGTTTATTGAGCCTGCTCCTTTTTCAAAATTCTATTTGGAGATTGATAACGAAACTCCAGGTAAAGTTGGTCAATGGATTGGGTGGCAAATTGTTCGCTCTTATATGGAAAAGAATCCAGACACAGCTTTAGAAAAACTCTTTGAGACTCCAGCTATGGAATTATTCAATCAATCAAATTATAAACCCGCAAAATAAGAACATGGGAAAACAAACCAATATATCCATTGAAGTAGCCTTAGACGAAAATAAGATTCCAGAAAAAATTGTTTGGTCTGCACCCGATGGCGGTGTTAATGAAGAGGAGGCACAAGCCTTATTGATGTCCTTGTGGGATGGAAAAAATCAAGAAACCCTTCGTATGGATTTATGGGTAAAAGATATGCCGATTGATCAAATGAATGTGTTTTTTCATCAATCGTTAGTGACCATGAGTCAAACCTTTTTGCGAGCGACCCAAGATGAGAAGATGGCGGCTACGATGAATGATTTTTGTGATTACTTCGCAGAAAAACTAAAAATCGACCGCAGCTAAAGCTTCTCGATTGTTGAAATCTTCGTTCAATTGAGCGATATATGCCAAGAGTTTATCTCCACCTGTTTTGTGTAAAGACGAAGTGATGAAGTGTGGCGGTGCTTCTTCCCATGCATGATCAAGCATTTTCTGAATATAAGCCTTTGATTTACGTTCAACAGCCATCGGTTTTTCCTTATCTGCTTTAGTAAAAACAATTGCGAAAGGGATGTAATTTGTTCCCAGCCATTCCATAAATTCCAAATCAATGGGTTGTGGATCGTGCCGAATGTCGATTAAAACAAAGGCAGAAATCAATTGTTTTCTTTTTTCAAAGTAAGTGGTAATCAGCTTTTGGAAAGCTTTTTTTGATGTTTTGGAAGTACGTGCATAACCGTAGCCGGGTAAATCGACTAAGTACCAAGACTTATTAATTTTGAAGTGATTGATAAGCTGGGTTTTTCCGGGTCTTCCCGAAGTTTTCGCAAGATTTTTACGATCGCAAATAGAATTTATTAAAGAGGACTTACCGACATTGGAACGCCCAATAAAAGCGTATTCTGGAATGGGCTCGTTAGGACATTTGGAGACATCCGTGTTGCTGATAATGAATTCGGATGATGTGATTCGCATTACTACTAAAAGTTACGTTTCTTGAGCCAATCCAAAAGTTTTTCATTGAATGTGTCAGGATGTTCCATCATAGGAGCATGACCACATTCTTTGATCCAATAGAGGTCAGAATCCGGCAGTAATTTATGGAATTCGTCGGCTACATTGGGCGGAGTTACTAGATCGTTCTCACCCCAAATGAGGCCTGTAGGCGTATGCATTGTTGGCAAATCCTTAGCCATATTGTGGCGAATTGCACTTTTGGCGATTGCTAGAGTCCGTATGAGTTTATTTCGATCATTGACAACTTCAAAAACTTCGTCTACAATCTCTTTGGTAGCTACTTCAGGGTCAAAAAACACCTCTTGTGCCTTGGATTTAATATAATCATAATTCCCTCTTTTTGGATAACTTTCACCCATAGAGTTTTCATATAAACCAGAACTTCCTGCAAGCACAAGACCTTTTACTAATTCCGGATGATTTTTGGCAAAAACTAGTCCGATATGACCTCCGAGCGAGTTTCCTAGGAGAATGGCATTGTCAATTTTCTTGAAGGATAAAAAGCTTTTCAAATAGTCTGAAAAAGTTTTAACATTGGTTTTGATTAAGGGTAATTCGTAAATAGGCAACTCAGGTATGATGACCTTGTAACCTTCCTTAGGGAAGAAATCAGCTACACCAGCGAAATTACTTAGACCACCCATTAAACCGTGTAGAATTACGATTGGTTGTCCTTCTCCAATTTCGGCATATTTAAAATCCCCCTCTTCTGTAAATTTTTTTTCCATGCTAGTCGTCGCTCTAGAGACTTATGAGCCGACAAATATAGTTAATATTAACCGATACTGTCTTATTTATTTGATTCTTATCTCCCAAGCTTAAGCTATGATTGAGATTGGAAACTTATCAACAAAGTGGTATTAAATGGAAAAATGTGGTAAATATATTTTATATTTGATTATTCAATTCACAAACAATTAAGATGCAGCACTTTATTGGGACATATGAATGTAAGGCAGATACTAAAGGACGTATCATGCTTCCTGTTGCTCTGAAAAGGCAGTTGGCGCAGAATCTTAAAGAACAATTTGTACTCAAG
>DLQQ01000067.1 GCA_002477625.1 Candidatus Arcticimaribacter sp. UBA7428 | reverse complement strand
GCTGATGAAGGCTATTTATGCTCTTTAAGTAATTCTAATTATTATAATATCGCCTATCATTCGGGAGCTTCAGCTGAGCCTGTTGTCGGAGATTTTATTATATACAATAACAGTTATACCTTTTCTCACAGTTTATTATTTGACACCGAAGGTTTTGCCTTTATGAAGCTTCGCGATTATAATAAAATTGTTGAAGTACAAAAAAGTAACGGAAAGATTATCGCAGTTTACACCTGTCTTTAGGGTCCGTCCAGTTTAGAGAAAAATGCTGTAAATAGGTGCAATTTTGTGTCTTAAAAAAACTTATTTCTATGAAAAATCTACTTCTTATTTTACTAGTTGTCCCAATAGTTTGCTTTGGTCAAACTCAGACGCAAGCTACACAAGAAGATGTTCAAACTGTAGGGGTTAAAAAACAAACTGTTGTTTTAGCGTCTTCTACAAAAATTATAACCCCAAAGACAGTCGACTTCAAGGACTACTCACATTTGGCACTGGTAACAATTAATAATCTAGGTGCTTCAACTAAGGGATGGTATCGAATTTATGAAGAACGTCTTTCGGCTTCTCCTCTGGTGGTTTTAAACCCTTTTAAGGTTGATGAAAAGAAAGCCATCTATGACCACAACTTTCTAAAAACAGTTGAAAACCCTAAGTACTTATATCTCGATTACTACCGCTCCAAAGGGGGGGGAAACGATCCTCCTGAAACGAGAATAAACAAAATAATTGTTCGAGATTATAAACAAAAGGTTCTCTATTCCGTTGAACATAAAAATGGTACAATAAAAGAAGCCCTATCGCCGTTCATCAACTTTTAAATTCATTCACGCGCGTGGCATAAAAACAGTTTGTCTTTTTATTTTCGACTACGCTTTTCTTTGATGATTTCTCTTCTTGTTTTTGAAGCCGAAAAACTCAATATTTTAACCAGTCCCTCTAAAAAACTATTGAGCTGTTTAAGCGCTCTGTTTGTTTTTATTTTAACTTCCATTTGAATTGCTTTTAAGTATCTATTGGTGGCATTATCGAACTGCTGCTTAATTCGGAGGACAAGTGCCCCATACAGGTTTGTTCGCGTCTTTCAATCCAGAATTAGGTGCAAAATTCTCTGGTTCTGAATCGAAATTAGTGACACACCAGCTTGACAAATTTTGATTGAATGCTGTAGCGTCTTCAAAGAGGCCAAGCATTTTTGTCGCACTAGAAGTGTCCCAATTTGAGATATCTTGGTTAAACGATGAAGCGCCTTTAAACATACTTCCCATGTTTAAGACACTAGAAACATCCCAGTTGCTTATGTTTTGATTGAACGAATTTGCTAGATAGAAAATTCCATCCATATCCGTGACGTTAGAAACATCCCAAAAACTAATATCGGAATTGAATGAATTGTTGTTAAAAAAATTGGATAGTGAAGCACCCGAGCCTGACATATTAGAAACCAGGGTTGTGCAGAGGTTGACATTTCCATTTGCAATTTGACCCCCAATCGTCGAATTGTTGACCGCTAAATAGGTTGTGCCTTCAATTTCATCTTGATCTCCAACCTCGGCCTCAGGACATTTACAAATGTTGTTCTCAAAATATATAGTCCCCGAATTTTGAATGGGAATAAGGGTTTCCGTTTCTTCTTCTCCGTTTCCACCGCCACACGAAATTTGTATCAATGCTAATAATAATAGTAGTTTTTTCATTATTGTAAATTAATTCAATACAAGATATAACATTATCCCCAAAGCGATTCGAAGCCAACCGCCTTTTAGCGACCTACACTTATGAGGTTCGACACCTAAATTATTGCGACATTCTCTCGAAATGAAAACAAGTTTTTCAAACCCTTTTGTATCTTGAGGGTTAAATCCGTTTTATATGCCCTTATTAATTGTCATTCTTGGAATATTATTACTGTTTGTTTTAATCGCAAAGTTTAAACTCAATGCCTTTATTGCCTTTATCATTGTTTGCGTTTTTGTTGGCGTGTTTCAAGGAATGGAATTGGATCTTATAGTCGAAGCCATCCAAATTGGAATGGGAAATACTCTTGGATTTTTAGTTATGATCTTAGGGCTTGGTGCTATGCTCGGAAAACTTGTTTCTGATAGCGGGGCTGCACAAAGAATTACCTCAGGATTGGTAGCGAGTTTTGGGATAAAACACATTCAGTGGGCAGTTGTTGTTGCTGGATTCATAGTGGGTATCCCCATGTTTTATTCCGTCGGCTTTGTCATCCTAATCCCCTTGGTGTTTACGATCGCAGCTGCAACAGGACTGCCTTTGATTTATGTTGGATTGCCCATGCTTGCCTCTTTATCGGTGACCCATGGTTTTTTGCCTCCTCATCCAGCTCCTACTGCTATTGCAGGTATGTTCAATGCAGACGTGGGCAAAACTTTATTGTATGGGATTATAATCGCAATTCCAACGATAATAGTAGCAGGACCCTTATTCACTCGAACAATCAAAAACATAAAAGCTACTCCGCTAAAGGAGTTTTACAACCCAATTGTTTTAAAAGACGATGAAATGCCGGGCATGGGGATTAGTCTATTTACTACATTATTACCCATCCTATTGATTCTATGTTCTACCCTATTTACCCTTTTTATTTCTGGAGAATCTATGTTTAAACAGCTTGTTGTTTTTATCGGAAATCCCGTGATAGCAATGTTAATTTCAGTACTAGTGGCCCTCTATACTCTGGGTATTTCACGAGGAAAAAAAATGCCTGAATTAATGAATTCTGTTTCAAATTCGGTCTCCAGTATAACGATGATTTTACTGATTATAGCTGGTGCTGGTGCCTTAAAACAAATTCTGGTAGCGAGTGGCGTTAGCGATTATATTGGAGCCCTATTAAACGGCTCCTCAATATCACCTTTAATTTTGGCCTGGTTAATCGCAACTGTAATACGAGTTTGTGTAGGCTCGGCAACTGTAGCGGGTTTAACAGCCGCAGGAATTGCGCTTCCATTGGTTCAAAACAGTGGCGTTTCTCCTGAATTGATGGTGTTGGCCATCGGCTCTGGTAGCTTGATGTTGTCGCATGTAAACGATGGTGGGTTTTGGATGTTTAAAGAGTACTTTAATCTAACGGTTAAGGAAACACTTTCTACTTGGACCATAATGGAAACTACTGTTGGAATTATGGGGCTGATTGGCGTTTTAATCTTGAACATATTCCTATAAAAAATAACTAATGAAAAATCTACCTTCAGAACAATCCAAAAAACTAAACCTGATATTCCCTCCTGCACCAAAACCGGCTGGGGTGTATAGGCCCATACTCGTAGTCGATAAATTTTTATATGTATCCGGACAAGGACCAATGAAAAACGATGGGTCATTAATGCTGGGACGTCTAGGGGATAATTTAACTACCGAGGAAGGTAAATTAGTCGCAAGGCAAGTTGGTTTAACCATGCTCTCCAGTATTCAAACGCATTTTGGAAGTCTTGATAAAATTAAACAGGTCGTTAAGGTTTTGGGGATGGTTAACTGTACCCCTGACTTTAAACAACACCCACTTGTCATCAACGGTTTTAGTGAACTGATGGCTGATGTCTTCGGAAAAGAGCAAGGAATAGGCGTAAGAAGTGCTGTAGGGATGATTCTTCCAGATGGTATTCCTGTGGAAGTAGAAGCAATATTCGAATTACATTAATATGGCAAACACCCATTGGTATACAATTAAGAATGTTGAGGAAATAGTCTCTCCGGCTCTAGTAGTATATCCCAACAGAATTGAAGCGAATATAAAAATG
>DLQQ01000092.1:1308-5420 GCA_002477625.1 Candidatus Arcticimaribacter sp. UBA7428 | reverse complement strand
TTGTGCTTCTGCATTGAATCCCTTAATCACTCGAATTCCATTGAGGGTTTCGGTTAAACGCCCCGTTACTTCTGCATTTATTTTTCCTCGTGCCCTAAAAATGGGACGGATATAGCCAAAAGCCTTCAAGGCAATCCCTGCGAAAATGGCAACAGGAACTAACACAAACAAGGTCATTTGCGCATTAATTCGAATTAAAATAACCAAGGATATGACGGCTGTTATACTTCCTCCAATCAATTGGACTAAACCGGTTCCCACCAAATTTCGAACGCCTTCTACGTCTGTCATTACTCGGGACACCAAAGCTCCTGACTTATTGTTGTCAAAAAAACTAATGGGTAAGGTGAGGAGTTTTTGTTGAACTTTGGCTCTAAGAATAGAAATCAAATGTTGCGCCTCTACACTCAAAATTCGAGTAAGGGAGAATGAACTGATTGATTGAAATAAAAGAGCAGAACATACCACAACCAGCAAGAGCGTTAATGAATCTGTATCTTTAGAGGGGATTACATCATCGATTAAGCTTTTACTCGCATACGGAAGCACCAAACCCGATAAACTGCGGACGATGATTAAGAAGAGACCTAAAGAAACCACTTTTCTTCTCGGCCAGATAAATTCTTTGAAGGCCCAACCGAAGGAAACATTATTTTTACTCATATCTTTGTTTAAGCAATAAAATTAAGCCAAAACTCCGACTTCGAATCTTTAGGATCCAAGTCTTTTAAATATATTTTTTATGAACGACGAATTATTACAGATGTTTGATCCTACTGTTTATATCGCTATCGGTGTTTTTTTTGGAGCCGTTGGTGCTTACTTGGCTGAACAAAGAGGAAGAACCCACTACAAAGGGTTTTTAGTTGGTTTCTTTTTTGGGTTCTTGGGTGTAATGTCACTTTTCTTATTTTTAAAAAATAAAAAAACGCCTACGCCAGACAATTAATCTTTGACTTCTTTTTTCTTTCTTCTTTTTGAAGTCACAAAGGCCAGAGCAAAACCACTCATCACGGTTATTAATCCAAGAAAGGAGAAAACCCGAAGCGTTAGCGTATTAAAATTATCCCTTCCTTCATAATCCATGGTGTGTGTCATCCATAAAAAATCGAACCACCTCCAACGCCGATGTCGTATGCGTTGAAACGATCCATCGCGTGCACTCACATAGGCGATTGGATTTCCTTCTCCACTGAGCCAAGCCTTGTATGCAGGCAGGGGACGCCCCCGATACTCGTCTTGCTCAGAAACAGAATCGATGCGTTCAATTTTTTCAACAACATATTGATCAAGAATCGTATTTCGGATTACATTTAAAGCCATTTTTTCAGAAATAAGTTCGAGCTTGTTTCCGTTAGTTGCATCGTAAAGATCACGATCATTGATCCAGTAAAACGGATCTTGACCGATGGTTTTAAGCTCTAAAGTTTGGATCGATAGATCGGTATTCTCAAGAGAATCTATTGGGATAAGGGAATTAAAAACATACTGTTTTGGAGCTTTGCGATATTGATCTCCGTGAATTTCATCAAGATTTGTCCAGCTAAAATACAAGCCTGAGATGGTCCAAAATAAGAATTGAATCCCAATGAAAATCCCTAAAAAGCGATGGGTTTTCCTAAATTTATTTATGGTTTGATAGCGCATGATTTTACCGTTTTATTTTCAAAAGTAGCTTTGTTACTTCGTAGAGTAAAATCCCAACTGGGCCTAACATAAAGGTAGCTAGGAGTGGGATAATGAGCCAAAGATGGTTGATTTTTTTTAATTTGGCCTCTCTTAAAATCCAACAGCCTACCCAAAAGTCGAAGGCAAGATAATGCAACCAGCCAGCAGCTATCAGTTCAGGAGTACTGTTTTCGTACAGTGCAATAATTCCGTCTAGGGAAGAAAAATCAACACTGCCCATCCCCCCATTTACACTCATAAAGTACAGATAAACGATACTCAACACCAAGGGAATAAAAGGGCGTTCAGACAAGAGAACCGTAAACTTCCAATTGGGGATAAAAAGAAGCATCCCCCAGGCGGCTAGAATACTGGTGTTGCAAATTGTAAATAAAAGCTCCGTTGTGTTCATGTGTTAATTTTTATAAGACCAAGTTCAATCAGGCGTTGATGTAAAAAAGCCCCAGCGGTTGTATCGTCGTATGCTTTAGGATGCTTTTCAGAAACGCAGTGCGGCAAACAGTTTAGTGGCATTTCTGAAACAGGATGCATAAAAAATGGGACGGAATAGCGTGAATTTCTCCAGGCTTCTTTGGGTGGATTAACTACCTGGTGGAGGGTAGACTTGAGTTGGTTATTCGTTAGTCTTGCCATCATATCGCCCATATTAATGATCAATTCATCGGGCTCTGCAATTGCATCAATCCAAGTTCCATCGTTGGTCATTACTTGCAAGCCGCTTCCTTGGGCACCGATCAATAAGGTGATCAGGTTGATATCACCATGGGCAGCAGCTCGGAGGGCATTTTCAGGTTCTTGAGTGATGGGCGGGTAATGAATTGCACGTAAAATAGAATTTCCATTTGCGATATACGGATCAAAAAAATGCTCTTCTAAATGGAGGTGAATAGCGATCGCTTGAAGCACATGTTGCGCCGTTTTTTCTAAAAGTTTATAGGTCTCTCTCCCAATCTGATTGAATTCAGGGAGTTCGTTAACCCTAAGATTCTCAGGATACAGCTTTGGGCTAGTTTCCTCGTATTGTCCAAAGTGCCAAAACTCCTTTAGGTCAGCTACTTTTCTGTCTTTTGCGTGTTCTTTCCCGAAGGAAGTATATCCACGTTGTCCGCCTCCACCTTCAACTTCATACTGTTTTTTTTCTTCCAAGGAGAGGTCAAAAAAGGCTTTGATTTCCGCATACAAATCTTCCATAAGTTCAGAAGAAAGGAAGTGTCCCTTTAAGGCGACAAAACCTATTTCTTCAAAAGCAGCGCCTAACTGGGAAATAAACTGTTTTTTATCCTTAGGGTTGGCACTTAAGAAGTCGTTTAAATTTACTTTAGGAATTTGTTGCACGTATTTTTCTTAAAAGGTTTCTATAAAATTACAACTATTGTTGGATTTGCATTATACTAAAAAAGCAGGTCCATCGACCTGCTTTTATTCTGATAGATAAAGAAAGGTTTATAACTGGCCTCTAAAAGGTATCAGTTGCTCGTCTTTCTTCAAATTCTTTTTGTAAAACATTTGATACCTCCTTTCTTCATTTAGTTCGACTTTGCTATTGTCATAGCTTAACTACTCCTCTCAAAGATAGAAAACAGAATGAGATTCAAGAATTATTTTACGATCTTTTTTAGCGTCAGTCCTTGTACTAATATGGTAAATAAAACCACGGCATAGGTTAGGAACAAGATGAGGGATTTTCCTTCTCCAAGTGACGCAGGTAAGTTCAACGCCAACGCGATACTCAGTCCACCGCGAAGACCACCCCAAGTAATAATAAGGGCAGTTTTCTCTTCAAAAACTTTTTTGATTGAAAGTATTTTTATGGGAATCATTACACCGATACCACGAGATACAACCACCAATACAATAACGATAAGGGATAAGAAAATATAGTTCAATTGAAAACTATGGAAGATGGTTAAAATTTCAAGACCGATAAGAATGAATAAAACGGCATTGAGTGTCTCGTCGAGCAAGTGCCAAAATTTATATACATAGGCCCCCATGGAAGTCTCTTCATTGTCGGCAGAGGCAATATTTTTATTTAAAAATAAGCCAAGAATTACTACCCCAATGGGTCCTGAGAGGTGAAAGCGATGTGCAACAACCGAAACGATGAGGACCAAAGAAAGGGTGATGAGCACTTCTAGCTCTACAAATTCATTTTCAATATAACGAAGCAACTTAAGCCCTAAATAGCCGACCAATGCGCCGAGTGCTAATCCACCGACAACTTCTGTTACAAAGAGGGTACTGACACTTTGAGCGGTTACCTGTTCTATGCCTTCCGTTTTGATGTTGAGTAAGGTTAAGAAGATAACCACCCCAATTCCGTCATTAAAAAGGGATTCTCCTGCAATTCGGGTTTCTGTTGCTGGAGATAAATTCATTTTTTTGACCATGGCCAAAACAGCGATGGGATCTGTCGGAGCAAT
>DLQQ01000092.1:0-1192 GCA_002477625.1 Candidatus Arcticimaribacter sp. UBA7428 | reverse complement strand
GGTTACTTTGTCTTTGAGTAATTCGCTGAGATTAATGGTAATCGCACCTGCAAAGAGTAAGAAAGGCAACATCACATTAATCAGGAGTGTACTGAAGTCAAACCGTTGCGTTAGCGAAGTCATTGCCTCTAAAAAAGAAGGAAAGATTAAACCCGTTATCAAAACAAAGATGGAAAGTATTATCGCCAAAACCATCAATCCAATGGTTTGTGGGAGTTTTAAAACACGCAAATTAATAATTGAAAATACAGAAGCTAACAAAAGTAAAACGGTAGATAATTCTAATACATCCATAAAAATAGTTTTTACTAAGTTACAAATTTGCCAATTGACAACAAGGTCTTAACTTAATAATTGCATCTTAGCAATGTATTTCCCAATAACATCAAATTCTAAATTTACACGGGTTCCAACTTGGAATTCGTGAAAATTAGTGTGTTCGTAAGTATACGGAATGATGGCAACAGAAAACTCTGATATCCCAGAATCGATAACCGTTAAACTCACGCCGTTGATGGTTATTGACCCTTTTTCGATGGTAATGTTTTTCATAGTAGCATCATAAGTAAAAGTGTACAACCAGCTGCCTGCTGTTTCTTTAGCCTGAGTACATTGCCCTACTTGATCTACATGCCCTTGTACAATATGTCCATCCAAACGAGCACCAAGTTTCATCGCTCGTTCAATGTTTACCTTTGATCCTACTTTCAAATCACTGAGGTTGGTTTTATCCAAACTTTCTTGGATTGCTGTTACGGTATATTGGGTTCCTTCTATTGCGATAACCGTCAAACAAACTCCGTTGTGCGCAACACTTTGATCAATTTTTAATTCGGGGGTTAAAGGACTTTCCATCGTAATATGAAGGTTTTCATTTTCGTGAATTAACTTTTTTACTTCCCCAAAACCTTCTATGATTCCTGTAAACATTTCCTGGATTATATTGATTAACTTTGTTTTTCAAAATTACTAATAAATCAAGGATTTGATGGAACAAGATCGAAAAATTAAAGTTGGAATTTCAATTGGCGACCCCAACGGAATTGGAATTGAAGTCATCTTAAAAATATTTCAAGAGAAAGAGCTTTTCGATTTTTTTACACCGATTCTTTATGCTAATATGAAATTGATCAGTTTTCAGAAAAGACACTTAAATTTCAGGACATCACTGAACCCCTATACGGAGGGAGGA
>DLQQ01000055.1:1716-3688 GCA_002477625.1 Candidatus Arcticimaribacter sp. UBA7428 | reverse complement strand
TAATACCAATCGATAGGATGCAAATTCCCAATAAGAAAATTCAACTTACCAACTTAAAGAATACCTCCTATCAACCTGCGTGGGATCTTCAAGAAAAACTACTCAAAGAAATTGTTGATCTTAAAATAGCGAACCGCAAAGCGGAAATTCAGCAACCAACGCCCAATTATTTTTTATGGGTTGAGCATCCTCCAGTAATTACTTTGGGTAAAAGCGGTGCTTTTGATCACCTCCTTTTAAATGAAGAACAACTTCGTGATCGTGGGATTGAATACTATAAAACCAATCGAGGAGGAGACATTACCTTTCATGGCCCCGGTCAGCTTGTAGGTTATCCCATTCTAGACTTAGAAAATTTTTTTACCGACATACATAAATACCTCCGTTTACTCGAAGAAATGGTAATCTTAACTTTGAAAGAATACGGCTTAGAAGGGACTCGAAGCCCAGGCGAAACAGGCGTTTGGTTGGATGTTGGAACACCTTTTGCTCGAAAAATTTGTGCTATGGGTGTAAAAGCAAGTCGCTGGGTGACCATGCATGGGTTTGCATTCAATGTAAATACCGATCTCACCTATTTTGATTATATTGTTCCCTGTGGTATTCATGGAAAGGGAGTAACGTCCTTGCAAGTAGAACTGAAAAGAGCAATTCCATTGGATGAAGTTCGAGGGAAATTGAGTACACATTTCCAAGCTCTTTTTGAAGCTGAATTTATTGCAGTAAATTAAAATAAAAAAAAGCAACTGATTCACTATGAATTCGGATTTACAAGATTATTCACACAAACGATTGAACATACTCACAGGAGAATGGGTACTGGTTTCTCCCTTCAGAGCCAATAGACCTTGGCAAGGGCAAAATGAGGAAGTATCCCATGAAAAGAGACCAGCTTATGACGAGGGTTGCTATCTGTGTGCTGGGAATACAAGGATTAACGGCGAACAGAACCCAAAATATAAAGATGTATTTGTCTTCACCAATGATTTTACTGCTTTACAAAAAGAGTCTAACCCTTTTATTTCAAAAGATGGGTTGCTAGAAGCCCAGGGGGAACAGGGCATATGTAAAGTTATTTGCTTTAGCCCAGACCATTCCAAAAGCCTAGCCGATATGCTGCCCGTT
Source organism: Candidatus Arcticimaribacter sp. UBA7428 (assembly GCA_002477625.1). GTDB lineage: Bacteria > Bacteroidota > Bacteroidia > Flavobacteriales > Flavobacteriaceae > Arcticimaribacter. The sequence goes on along the minus strand of DLQQ01000055.1, from coordinate 2,563 downwards.
GAAATCGGAAAAGTCGTATCCGCATGGCGGAGAGAATTCAAAGAATTGGGAGAGCGAACAGAAATCAACTACGTTCAGATATTTGAAAACAAAGGGGCTGTTATGGGCTGTAGTAATCCCCATCCGCATGCGCAAATTTGGAGCCAATCCTCCCTTCCAAATGAGGTAATTAAAAAAGATCAGCACCAATTAAGCTATTTTAAAAAGAACAACAGCACTATTTTAGGCGATTATCTAGCTCAAGAATTGGTTCATAAAGAACGCATCGTATTCGAAAACCATTTTTTTGTTGTGTTAATTCCTTTCTGGGCTATATGGCCCTTTGAAACCATGATTATTCCTAAAACTGCTCAAAAAGATATATTAGAATTATCCAGTTTGGAGATTACTCTTTTTGCGGAAGCTATTGCAGTGTTGACTAAGGCATATGATAAACTGTTTAACTGTTCCTTCCCTTATTCTAGTGGAATTCATCAAGCGCCAACCAACGGAGCAAATAATGACCATTGGCATTGGCATATGAGTTTTTATCCTCCACTATTGAGAAGTGCAACAGTAAAGAAGTTTATGGTAGGCTATGAAATGTTCGGCTCTCCACAAAGAGATATTACAGCTGAAGTCGCTGCAATCCAATTGAAAAGTTTAATCGATTAAAACTACAAAATAGTTTTGCTAATTAATCTCATAAATAAGCATCCCATTACTTTCCGATTGAACCACCAATTCTATCGCTTTATCAGCATCTGCATTGGCTAAATCAGCAGCTGAGGTTCCGTAAACAGGGAAACCACTAACAGCTGTTCCGTTACTGAAATAGAGGTGTACTTTTTGGGCGTCTAAATCCGTT
>DLQQ01000055.1:0-1547 GCA_002477625.1 Candidatus Arcticimaribacter sp. UBA7428 | reverse complement strand
CCTTCGTTATCGGATGTAGTAAATGTTTTTAGGTACGAACTAACAGGCGTTCCCGAAAAAGGGATATATTCTTTAGTTTTTACACGCGATTTACCAACTCGATTGAGGAGGTTGAGTTTCCCACTTTCTTCCTGTACAGCGATATAATCTTTCTTGTCAATTCGAATGTGCACGGGTGGATTAATAATGGGGGTCTTAGTCTTTTTGAAAGTAAATCCAGACACCCGCTTTCCTTTGTTATCATACATACGAACGCTTTTACCCTGCGCCAAGACAAAGCGATAATCCCTTCGCTGATCATAATCGAAAACGGCAAGTGGTTGTATGGGGTCGGTAGCTGGAATTTTTATAGAAAAAGGTTTTACAATTTTCCCATTACGGTCCAACACAAAAAAGCGGTCTTCTGTTCTAAACGCCATTTGAAGCCTTTTGTTTTTGTATAAATCAATTTGCTGAACACTTCTTTGGATTTGCCCAGGAAGCTGTTTTTTCCAATACAAATTCCCTTTGTCAGAAAACAGGTATAATTTGTTATTTACATCTTGAACCAATACATCCATTCCTTTGGTTCTATGGTTTTTGAGCCATTGTGGAGCAGCACTTAAAGGAGATTCTGTTTGTAATAAGTATTGATTTGAAACATCGTTTTGTTTCACTTCTAGATCATTCTTATGAATTCTTAAATGCAAATGCATAAAATCATTTTCTACAGCTCCCTGAAAAGCAATGTAGGGATAGCTCTCAGTATCCAATTGAGACCAAGGGTTTTTATTTTCCTTTTTATTTTTCCATAAGTCGATCAATGCTTTGGTTTGGGCAATCCAGAAGATGGAGCTTTTGGATGCAAGGTTTTCTTTGAAGCTGTTGTAAACTAAATTTTTACTCAACGTGCTTCCATCTTTATAGCTACTAATAACGGTTTTGATGGCTTCTTCACTTGCTGCAAAAACAATAAAGTTTTCGATTACTGCTCCCCAATTGGGAATTATCTTTCCGCCAATCGCTTCTGCAAAAACTAAGAGGTCATCCGGAAGTGTAGCTGGGTAGTAGGCTACCTCACGATACCGCTTTGCATTTTCAAGTTTGGGCAGCAATTGCCCCTGAGCTTGTGTTTCATTTTGGGAATGGAAAAGGAGCACCCGTTCCGATGCTAACTGTACCCATCCAATCTCATCAACAGTACTAAGTGGCTTCAGGTTTATCTGTGCAAGCGGGATGTTGTGATGCAAAACCCATTGCTTAAAAGCATCTTCGGTTTCCAATGCATTATTGAGCGGTATGGAAAGGAAAGCGCTGCTGCTTGCAGGAGTCAATTGATCCAAAAGAATTTTATGGGCTTCATTTTCTTTTAAAATCCCCAAAGGATCTCCCAAAGAGTCTTGAATAGCCACTAGGCCGTCCAAACTAAACCCAGATTCTTCAAAGCTAAGATCATAGGCATTCCAATCGTGACTTACTTTGGGCATTAAAGGGGTTTGACCGATCATGGTCTCGATCAGTTCTTCGACTTTCGGTTGAACTAAAATACTGGTGGGAGCGTTTGTGTC
>DLQQ01000001.1:1548-3269 GCA_002477625.1 Candidatus Arcticimaribacter sp. UBA7428 | reverse complement strand
CGCAGCTATTTCAAACTACCTCGTAAAATTAAAAGCAGCTCCTTTTCAAGCAAGCATTCAACCCAATCAAATTGTTGTTACGGCCGACACCATTGTTTGGGGAGACGGGCAGTATTTGGGAAAGCCTAAAACAAAAGCAGATGCGATGGAAATGTTGGGTTTACTTTCTGGAAAAGAACATCAAGTAATTACCTCAGTTGCATTTACACAGAAAGATCAACAGCAACTGATCCATGAAACCAGTACGGTTACTTTTAAAAAACTATCGGCTCAGGAAATCGAATTCTATGTCAACGAATTCGAACCCCTAGACAAAGCCGGCGCCTATGGAATTCAAGAATGGATAGGTACTATCGGTATCGAACGCATCGAAGGAAGCTATACCAACATCGTTGGCTTACCCATGGCACAAGTATTGCAGCATTTAATTAAACTCACTTCAAATTAATTACATAAAAAATGAAACAGCTTAAATTCCTACTCCATATCAGTTTTATGTTGGGTCTTGTCCAATTAAATGCCCAGCGAATTTCTGAGCAATTTAAAACCCATTGGTTTGATGGTTTTGCAGAGATAAGTTCTTATGCTCTTAACCAATCGCGTTATGGAGAAGTACGGGAAGGCAGCGCAGTCTTGATTTATGTAACCGAAGATTTTTTAAAGAAGGAACAGGTAAAAGCCAACCAAAAATCGAAGACTTCAGTTGCTGTTTTCAAATCGAACCGCACTAAAAAATTCTTAACGGGTATCTACCCCTACTCCATTATGACCAGTTCATTTAGTGCACTCAAAAGTCCACAGCCAATTATAAAAAACAGTGCTTCAATTCAAGAATGGTGCGGTCAGAGTTATTTGCAAATGAATCGTAAAGAAAAACAACTTGAGATTATTTCGCATTCTTATTTCGAAGGAGAAGCAGATCAGGCTTTTACTTTAGAAGAAAATCGTACCGAAGATGAGCTTTGGAACTTAATACGCTTGCGACCCCAAGCACTTCCTTTGGGTAATTTAAAATTAATTCCAAGTCTCGAAAGCAGCCGATTGAATCATAAAACAATCGAAGCCTATGACGCCACAGCATCCATTGAGCAAAAAAACAACACTACCGTTTATACCATCACCTATCCCAAACTTCAACGCTCTCTGGCGATAGAATTCAATTCTTCCTTTCCGCATACGATTGAAGGATGGGTAGAACAGGTTCTTGCGAAAGGAGCTGCTTTTACTTCGACTGCAAAAAGAATTCATACGGAAAGAAGACAGTATTGGAGAGAAAACGACAATTCATCTACACAATATAGAGCCCCATTTAAACTTGATTAAAATGAAAAACAACATCCTAATCACCCTGTTGATTGCCAGTCTAGCTTGCTCCCATCTAATGGGACAAGAATCGAGTGGTGCAATATACAAGCAGCTTGAAAAATTGAACTTCCTAGGTTCAGCACTTTATATTGCAGCGCACCCCGATGACGAAAATACCGCTTTAATATCCTACTTTTCGAATCATGTAAACGCTCATGCCGCCTACTTATCCATGACACGAGGCGATGGAGGACAAAACCGCATTGGCACCGAACTCCGAGAATTATTAGGTGTAATCCGTACCGAAGAATTAATGCAAGCGCGGAGTATCGACAACGGAAATCAATACTTTACATCTGCTGTTGATTTTGGCTTTTCCAAACACCCCGATGAAACTTTAGCCATTTGGGATAAAA
>DLQQ01000001.1:0-1493 GCA_002477625.1 Candidatus Arcticimaribacter sp. UBA7428 | reverse complement strand
CACCACACCTCTTCTGCTTTACTAAGTAGAGAAGCATTTGCTTTGAGTAATGATCCCAAGGCCTATCCAGAACAACTTAACAAGAAGGGGCTTTGGCAGCCGCAACGCTTGTTTTTCAATACCTCTTGGTGGTTCTATGGAAGCCAAGAAAACTTTAAAAAAGCAGATAAATCGAATCTACTGTCCCTAGAAATTGGCGTTTATGACCCCCTTACAGGAATCTCCAACGCTGCCATTGCAGCCGCAAGTCGCAGTTCTCATAAATCTCAAGGTTTTGGGAGTGCTCCAACTTTGGGAAGCAGAACCGAATACATCGAAATCATTGATGGGAAAAGACCCTTATCAAATGATCCTTTCGAAGGAATCAATACCACCTGGTCCCGACTAGAAGGTGGAACCCCAATCGGTAAAATGGTTGACCGTGCAATCGAATCTTTTGACTTTAAACATCCAGAAAAGAGCATTGAAGCTTTGGTGCGCATCCATAAAGCAATTGAACAACTACCTGCCTCCATATGGAAAGAGCGTAAGTTGGCTGCCACCAAACAATTACTCCTTGATTGTGCTGGAGTTGAAATACAATTCAATGCAGAACGTCCCTATGGGGTTGCTGGTGAGTCTTTAAAAATAAATCTGAATGTAGTACAACAAAGTAAACTTGCAGTTGAACTAGAAACAATCAAAACAACAGAAGGGATTACCCAACTTGATCAAGGCCTTGAGACCAACAAGCGTTTTACCCAATCTTTTGAAGTTACTTTAGGCAATTCGATCAGCACACCCTATTGGCTATTAGAGAAAGGAAGTCTTGGTACTTTTAAAATTGAAAATAAAGAGTGGATCGGAAAACCCCAAACCCCAAACCCCATTCAAATAGCATATCAACTGAACATTGCAGGAACATCAATTGCATTTGAAGCGGCTGTACTACACCGCAAAACAGATCCCGTCCGTGGAGAGGTAATTAATCCTTTTTATATAGTACCAGCCCTAGGTGTTACCTTTGAGCAACCTGTATTCCTCTATGCTAATTACGAAGCGCAAAGCTTACGCCTGAATGTAACGAGTTACGGAGAAGCCTATGAAGGAGCGATAGAACTTTGCCACCCCAAAGGCTGGGAATTAGATCAGGCAACACTTCCGATAACATTAAATGGAAGAGGAAGTTCTCAATTCTTAGAATATCAATTGAAACCTACCGCTGCTGCCGAAAGCGGATACTTAGGACCACTCGCTATTCAAGGAGATAAAAAAGAAACTGTTTTTGCGGTTCAAACCTTAAGTTATACCCACATTCCAAAACAATACATTGCACAACCGAGCGAAGCAAAAGTGGTGCGTTTGGATTTAAAAATTCCACAAATCAAAGTAGGTTATATTGCAGGTGCAGGTGATACTGTAAAAGAACGCTTACAAACTGTAGGCTTGTCTGTTGAATCAATTGATATTGAAACCACCACCCTAGCAGTACTCAAAACCTATGATGCAATTTT
>DLQQ01000006.1 GCA_002477625.1 Candidatus Arcticimaribacter sp. UBA7428 | reverse complement strand
GAATTATGGGGCTAATTGGCGTTTTAATCTTGAACATCTTCCTATAAAAAATAACTAATGAAAAATCTACCTTCAGTATCCAAAGGGGCTGGTTACACTGTTAATAAGCCCTCCCTGTTAATGAGCTTACGCGCATTTCCCTCCAAGCTTCTCCATAATCGTGATTTTTATCCATCATGAGTTGAAAGGTTTCGGCAAGATGTTTTTCGTACAATTCGGTTGCTTTTTGTGGATTCAAGTCGGGTTGCTCGGCTATTCCAAGCTCCAATTGAATCAGGGCCATCAAAGAATAATTGATGATCCCCATAAACTCGCTGACCTGACCTTCTTCAATTTTTTGCTCCTCAAGATCTTGTATACTCCTGATTCGTTGTGCTTTAATAAAAATTTGATCGGTAAGCGAAGGTAATCTAAGAATTCTCCAAGCTACACCGTAATCCTTCATCTTATTGATGAACAGGTCTTTACATCTGTTGGTAATCTGTTGATAATGTGCTTGAGTAGATTTCATAGGTATAGCAAATATGTGTAAATTTCGTTTAATTTTTCATCTCTTTCAAATATTCCAAAAAAAGTTATTCATGAATACTAAACACCACAGAACGATCAATTGCAGCGGCACTCTAGTAGATTTAGCCAAGCCCAAGATCATGGGAATTTTAAACCTTACTCCTGACTCTTTTTTTGATGGTGGAAATTACAACAAGGTCGGCGCTGCCCTAGCTCAATGTGTAAAGATGATAAAGGAAGGTGCAGACTTTATTGACGTTGGCGCCTATAGTTCCAAGCCCGGAACTGAAGAAGTTTCTGAAGAGGAAGAATTGAAGCGCCTCCTCCCCACATTCGAAAAACTAAAATTTGAATTTCCTCAAACACTCTTTTCTATAGATACCTTTAGATCAAAAGTTGCAGCCCAAACCATTGATCGTGGAGCTGCGCTAATCAACGACATCTCGGCTGGGGCATTTGATCCTGAAATGTTAACTACAGTAGGAAAACACCAAGTTCCCTTTATCGCCATGCATATGCAAGGCAGGCCAGAAACCATGCAACTGCAACCGGTATATACGAATGTAGTCGATGAGGTAGTTTTTTTCTTTTCAAAAAAAATAAAGGAAGCTCAAACAGCGGGGATCAACGACATAATCATCGATCCTGGATTTGGATTTGGAAAAACCAAGGAACATAATTTTGAGTTATTCAAACAACTTGAAACCTTTCAATGTTTTGATGTACCCGTACTTGCAGGGGTTTCTAGAAAATCCATGATCTATAAAACATTGAATATAAAAGCCGAAACAGCTCTTAATGGAACAACGGTCTTGCACACCCTTGCGCTTTCTAAAAAAGCACAAATACTTCGAGTCCATGACGTCAAAGAAGCAAAAGAATGTATTGATTTATTAGAAGCGCTTCAATAGTTTTTCTAATTTTACAAAAAACCACTTTGCCTTGGATGGCCTAAATTTCTTAGAAATCAGTTTTATTGACGTAACCGATATCATCTTGGTAGCGGTATTACTCTACTATTTATACAAGCTAGTAAAAGGTACTGTAGCGATCAATATCTTCCTGGGAATTGTAATCATATACCTCATCTGGGTATTGACCGATGCCCTAAATATGGATGTTCTGAGTAATATTCTTGGTAAATTCATCAGTGTTGGATTCTTTGCTTTGATTGTAGTTTTCCAACAAGAAATACGGAAGTTTCTTCTCCTCTTGGGCTCTACAAATTATACCAGTAGAAAAAGTTTGGTTCGCTATTTTAATTTCTTGGGACAACAAAATGATGTGGTAAAACTGGACCTGTCTTTACTAGCGAGCGCTTGTGAAAAAATGGCAAGCGAAAAAACGGGGGCAATCATAGTAATAGAACGTTCCAATTCATTAGACTTTCTAAAAAATACAGGCGATAAAACTGAAATAAAACTTTCCTCTCAGATTCTAGAAACCATTTTCTTTAAAAACAGTCCCCTTCACGATGGAGCAATCATAATCAAAGACAACGTCATAACTGCTACTCGGGTGGTTCTTCCGGTATCCGAATCGACTTCCATTCCGAAAAACTATGGTTTACGTCACAGAGCAGGAGCTGGAATTTCCGAAAAGACAGACGCCTTAGTTATTGTTGTTTCGGAACAACGCGGATTGATTACCTATATTAAAGATGGAGCGTTCATCAATTTTACTTCTGTCGATAAGTTGAAAAGGATTTTGAGCGAAGATTTATCGTTCTAAGATTCAATCTCAGAAAACTGAACTTGATGTAGTTTTTGGTAATAGCCATTCTTTTTATTCAACAACTCTTTGTGAGTGCCCACTTCAACAATCAAGCCTTGGCCCATCACAACAATACGATCTGCATTCTGAATAGTAGCCAAACGATGGGCAATGATGAGTGATGTTTTTCCTTTGGTAATGGTCTCCGTTGCGGTCTGAATCAATTCTTCTGAATAAGAGTCTATGGAAGAAGTGGCTTCGTCCAGTACTAAAATGGTAGGCTTTGAAAGAAAGGCTCGTAAAAAAGC
>DLQQ01000037.1:5180-24603 GCA_002477625.1 Candidatus Arcticimaribacter sp. UBA7428 | reverse complement strand
ATGTTGGTTGTAGCTTCTACCATAACCGTTTTGAATTTTGATAGTTCTTTTCTGTATATCGTTCCTATTTGTATTTTGCCCTTGATCTTAAAAGCCTTTTTTGATGCACGCGTAGGCCTTTTCGTTCATGTGTTAACTGTTTTATTATTAGGATTTATTGTGCCCAATAGCTTTGAGTATATTTTTCTTCAAATCATGGCCGGTATCGTAACTGTTTTGTCGGTATCCGAACTGTATAAAAGAGCCAATCTGTTTATTTCTGTAGGACAAATTATTTGCATCTATCTAATCGGATATTTTGCATTTTTTGTAATTCACGAAGGGGGAATCGAGGGAATTTCTTTTCCAATCATTGGACTGTTTGTGCTCAACGGTGTGTTTACTTTATTTGTACAACCGCTGATTTATTTGTTTGAAAAACTATTCAATTTAGTGTCTGATGTTTCTCTTTTAGAATTGTCTGATACCAATTCTGACTTTTTTAAAGAATTTTCGGACAAAGCACCTGGAACTTTTCATCATTCCTTGCAAGTGTCTAACCTTGCGGAATCTGCTGCAAGTGCAATTGGAGCAAATGCATTGCTGACCCGAGTAGGGGCTCTGTACCATGATATAGGGAAAATCAGTAATCCTGTTTTTTTTAGCGAAAACCAAAGGGGTAGTATTTCTCCACACAATGATATTAGCCCGAAAGAAAGTGCTCAAATCATCGTTGATCATGTCATTAAAGGTGTTGAAGCGGCAAAAAAGATCAAGCTTCCCGATCGTGTAGTTGACTTTATTAGAACCCACCATGGGACTTCAAAAGTTTATTTTTTCTATAAAAAGCAAGAAGAGCTCTTTGGAGAAGCAAATTCAGAAGATTTCAGCTACTTAGGACCCAAGCCATTTTCTAAAGAAACTGCCATTTTAATGATGGCTGATAGTGTTGAGGCAGCTTCAAAAAGCTTGAAAGAGCCGACTATTGAATTGGTGAAAAAGTTCGTCAACAAGATTGTAAACCAACAGTTGGAAGAAAAGCAATTCATGAACTCAAACATTACCTTAGCCGAGATCGAAACGGTTAAAAAAGTATTCATCGATAAACTGATTAATATTTATCATTTACGCATAGAATATCCCGAATAAATTATGCTACAATTTTTAAGAAAACCATTGTATAATACTATTTAAAAAATTACATTTGCACTTCTGTTATCAGAAACCTTGGAGAGGTGCCAGAGTGGTAATGGAGCAGATTGCTAATCTGTCGACGGGTAACTGTCGCCAGGGTTCGAGTCCCTGTCTCTCCGCATCCTAAACCCGTAAGGTGTTAATTTATAACGCTTCACGGGTTTTGTGTTTTAAAGGAGGGTTGTCAGGGGGGATAACTTGTTATTTAGCTAAAAAAGTATGGCACAATATACAAGATTTCAAGTTGTTCAACAATNNNNGCAAGAACCGGGAATGGTTCCCTTGTTTACCACACGACATAAATGTTGTAAAAGTAATATGGAAAGCCAGTAATGAGGGCTGAACTCGTTTGATGGAATTTACCAGCCGAGGAGATTTTGCAATTGAAACCTTCAAGGACTAGTTAAGTTCTCTATTGCTGAACTCTCAGGAATGATTTTGGGTGTTGGTTAAGTAACTGATGCAGCTGCCTTCCAACACATGTTGTTTGGAGCCAATTTTGTAGTCACACCAGTTTTTAGAAAACAACTCTTTTGAAAAATTAAAAGAAAACGTCAAAGATACCTTGCCACTCATCTATAAAATTCGATAAATTTCAAAATTTTCTTAATCCCTAATACTTTTTCAACACCGATTTTTAAATGACCCAAAACATGGTTGCAGAAATCCAATTCCATTAATGTTTAATTTCTAAACACTTTACTAACTGTTTTCATGAAAAAGATGCGCAGCTATCTTCCTTTTATTCTCATCATCTTTATCTTTTGGCAAAGTAATGCACAAGAACAACAAAACAATGCATGGAAGGCTTTGTTTACTGACTTCAGCCTTACTAACAGCAAGACCTTACGCCTAGAAACTCATTTACGTACACGTCAGTTTTTTGGAGAAAGCGATCAGTATTTACTTCGCCCTTCAGTACGTTTTCAATTGGGAAATAACACCGCCTTTACTACAGGTTATACTTTGATATCCAGCAACACCCCAAAATATCGCACAACAGAAAATAATCTTTGGCAACAGTTTAGTTTTTCGCTACCGATTAATCGAACTAATTATTTTGGATGGATCCGTTTAGAACAACGTTGGCAATCAAAAAACAAGGAAAGTTATTATGGTACAAGAATCCGTTTTCGTGCCGGATTTCAATTCCCTTTAGGTAAAAATAAAAAAGCTTTTTCACCCAAATTGGTGGTCTTTAACGAAGTCTTTCTGTTGATTAAAGACAATTTTTCTTATGAGTTCAATCAAAATTGGACCTTCATTGGATTTCAACAAAAAATATCAAAAAAATCAGGTCTTTTAACAGGTTTTCAACGTAATACTATTGCTAAAGGAGAGTCTTTTTTACAGAAAAATATTTGGTCTACTCTTTTGTTTTACAAACTCTAATTAAACCCAATTTCATAAAAATTTTATTGCGAAATCTATGATTTTGGTTACCTTAATCTTCGAGCTTACTGTAAGCTTTTTACGGTTGGGTAATTGGATGGGCTGTGCGTAAAATCATAGAGGAGCAAATGCAGAAAATACTTTCACAAAATGTATTCATCCTATTTTGAACCTTCAAATAATCGTTACTTACCGAGAGTTTACCACACAAAAAAAGCCTGCTTATACAGCAGGTCTTTTAAAACTACAAGAATTGTGTTTTCTATTGCATGCTTAGATTAACCCTGCGGTTGTTCGCACGACCAGCAGCGGTTGCATTACTGTCTTTGGGATTGTCTTCTCCAAATCCAACATCGCTTAACCTAGATGCTTCGATTCCCATTTGAACCAACGCTTTTTTAACATTAGCGGCTCTTCTATTGGAAAGTTTTTGATTGTAAGCCTTACTGCCATCACTAGAGGCATGACCTTCAATCTGAAGTTTTACGCTTGGATATTTTTTCAGTAAATCTGAAATACCGCTGATTATAGCGTTGTAATTACTTTTTTGCACATCATTATCCGCAGTAAATAAAATGGTTCCTTCTGCGTTTTGAAGAAAATCAACGATAGCTTTAGGACTTGCAGGGCAACCTTGTGTTGCTGCAGTTCCCGCTTCATTTGGACAAGCATCGTCTTTATCGGTAACACCATCTCCATCCGCATCTACACTTGGACAACCTTTGTCAGCAGCAGTTCCCGCTTCATCTGGACAGGCATCATCTTTGTTTGCAACACCGTCATTATCATCATCTGGCCATGGACAACCTTCATTTTCTTTATCTCCGGCAACCTCTTTACACTTATCGTTTACATCGAGTACCCCATCTCCATCAGTATCTAGGGTTTTTTCAACTATGATTTGCTCTATGGTTGCAGCTTCACATTCCATAACAACATCAATATAGGTTTTTCCTTTTTTAATCTTGATTACTTTGCGTGTGCATCCTTTTTTAGTAATAATAATTTCTAGAGGGTAATTAAAAGAAGTAGTTACTTCAAATGCTCCATCGGCTTTAGTATAGACACCGGAATAAAATCCAGCACCACTTAGTCTTCTGGGCTTAACAGTAACAAGCGCTTTTTCCAGTTCAGTAGCTGTAAGTTTATCTTTTACAACACCCTCAAAGCTTAATTGAGAAAAAGCAAACAGCGGAAATAAAAGTAAAGTGTAAAGTAAATTTTTCATACTAATTATATTATTTTTTTAAAGATACAGTTTAAGACACCTGGAACAAAGTTTATGCATGCGGTTTTAGAGTCCAGGTTTTGCTCCAACTCGTATTCCAAAATCTGGAAGCTGACTGGAATAGGGATTTAATTTAAAAGAAGATGCTAGTGGACTGCGCCAAATGAAATCGACCCTAAAAAATCGTACATTGCCATAGCCAATGTTTTCAAAACCAAAGCCATATTCGTAGTACAGTCCAGAATCGGGGCTATTGTATTGAATGTTCGATTGGTTGGTATTCCTGTTTTGATCCGAAGTGCTTCCATATGCAAATCTAAATGTGGCAAGGGTTCGGAGTTTAAACTTCTTGATTAAAGGGATTTTGTTGGAGACAAACCCATTGAAATGATGCTCAAAATGCCCCATCAGATAGCTGTCTGCTACCATGTCGTAATAATTCAGAAGAGAAAAGGTTCTGGGTTTTAGTGAGTACCCCTGATTTGAAGGGATAGCACTGAGGAGGGGCAGGGGAACAATTCCATAGGTTTTGCCGATTTCAAAATTGGCATCTAGGTTACCCATAAAATTCAATAATAAAGTTTGATTGTAGGAAAACTGCACTTTGTTGTAATCTAAAACTCCCCCCAAAAGTCCTTCGATACCTTGTGAATATTTCAGCACGAATTTTGGATGTAAATTTACTCCAAACCGTTGTTCTACACCGTATCCAAAAACATTCCTTCTGGGAGTATATTGAATGTATGAGTTTATCTGTACATGTTTGTACTTCGATACCACCCGATTGTTTTGTGTAGAGGCGATACTGAAAAAGTCTGGCGCTGCCGAAGCGATATGTTCAGAAATCAAGTTCAGTCCTACATGAAAATTATTGGAAAACCCAAAATCCAAGTTAATTCCAAAACGTTCGATATCGGATAAATAGTAGTTGGAACCTCGAGCTAAGTACGAATTGGTACCTCCAGAGCTGAAGTCAATTAAGTTTTTGGTTTTCAATAAGCGGCTCCCGAGTTGTTCAAAGTCTTTTGAGTACACGGCTCCCACTGTAATCCTTGGGTCTTGCTTGAGTAAGTATTTTACATCAAACGCATATTTCATTTTTGAGTCTCTAAAACCATAGGCGATATAGGCATTGGAGCGAAACCGATCTTCCATAGTTTTGAAGGTTCTAAAGCCCAAACGCAGTCGGTTTCCTTCAACATCATTGTTGTTGAAAGAGTTCCACCATTTTCCGAACTGAATTCCTGGAGCGAGATTGGCGTAACCCCCCGTAAAGAAATCCGTGTATTCAAGAATTCGCTTCATCTTACGGTTATTCTTTATCTCGGTTAAAATACTCCGGGTGTCTTTCGAGTAATTTTTATTGTTTTCAAACGCATCCCAGAACGCCTTTTCTTCTTGAAATTCTTTCTGGGCTATTTGCATTTTCTGCTTCTTATAAAAGGCTTTCGCTTTGGGTTTGTTATAGCTGTACTGATCAAAGAATTCGTTTTTTATAATCGAGAGTGTTTTTGCGTTTTCTGCTTTTTTAACTACAGAAAACTCCCCAGCATAGCGGTTGCTCTTGGGAAGGTATACGCTGTCGTTTGCAATCGTAAAAGTTTTTTCTAGATTCAAGCCGCTTACCAAATTCAAGTTGATAGCTGGATCGATACGCATATTGATCTTTGTCAGTGCGTAGCTCGGAGCAGAGACAGTAAAACTCCCCGTAAAGGCCAGATCCTCGGATCTGCGTGGGAAGAAGTAAATGGTGTATATTTTTTCTTTTTCAAGGGCAATACTATCCAATAAGACATAGTCATAGGTTGCAAATCCATTTCTGGATAAAGGACTTTCGAACACCTTGTCGGCAAATAGAATTCGGTTTTTGTACACATCGATATCTTGAAACACCCGCTGCATTTGCTCAAAGAAAAATCCTTTGGGCTCTAATCCGCTAGTTCGTTCTCCAAGGGTAACCGTTTTTTCTAGATCCAGACTATCGTTGATGTATACATTTTCAACTTGTTCTTTTAGATTTAGAGGCATATAGGCTTTACTGCTGTTGTTTTGCTTTAGTGCGCTGCGAACCGAATCAAAGTCTTTTCGGAGTACTGTTTTAAGGAATGAGCTGTCTAAATTTTTAATCCCAACCTCATATGAAGTGAATTTTTGGTATTCTAGGGCTGCAAAGGAATGGATCCCATTTTTTCGTTTTTTGGCCCAAATTTGTTTGAGAATAGCGTAGGCAGGATTTTCTTTTTTCCGTAAGCGCTTTTTGGGCTTCAGAACCACAACGACCTCGTTCAGTTGTTCTCCTTCTTCTAAGGTGATCACAATGTTGCGATTCCTTTTTCGTGTCAAGTCTAATTTCTGACTGCTGTAGCCCAAAAGGCTGACGTTAAGTTCTTCGTGCGAGGCGTCCGATGATAAAACAAATTCTCCAGCATCGTTAGTAATCGTTCCAATAACAGTTCCGCTAAAAAGAACATTTACATAAGGTATCGGAACTCCCTCAGCGTCCCTAACAACACCAGAGATCATGGTTTGAGCATTGAGTGCTACAATATTCAGAATAAAGAAGGTGAATAAGAGGTAATTTTTTTTCTTCAAATGAGGCTTTTGCGACTGTTTTTTAAAAAATACTATTCTTAGTAAAAATAGAAAATTTATGGAGAGATTTACAGGACTTCAAGTAGAAAGTGTTTTTTTTTATAATTAGCCTATAATCCCTTTCGGAGTTAATAAAATTGAGATATATTTGCGCATTGTTTTACAAAAACAAAATGTTGTTCACTCGGGGTGTAGCGTAGCCCGGTCATCGCGCCTGCTTTGGGAGCAGGAGGTCGCAGGTTCGAATCCTGCCACCCCGACTAAAACAACACAACGGGCCAGTAGCTCAGCTGGATAGAGCATCTCCCTTCTAAGGAGACGGTCAGGGGTTCGAATCCCTTCTGGCTCACTCAAATTTTAAAACCCTTGTAAAAGCAAGGGTTTTTTTCTTTTTACAAGAAGTACTTTGTGCCAAATGATCATCTTAATTTTTATTCTCTAAATTTGATCATTACAGCGGAAAATTCAGACATCTATGGAAATACGAAACAGTGTCCTTGAGGATAAGGATATCATACGGGACTTTTGTGCAGCAGCTTCTGACTTCCAGAAAAGTAAATCCACAGTTTCTTGGCCGCTTTTTGATCCGAAGCTGATTGAACACGAAATTCGTGAAAAACGCCAGTGGAAAATGATGGTTGGTGACGAAGTAGTCTGTATATGGGCAATAACGGATAGCGATCCACAGATCTGGGGTGATCGCAATGCAGAACCTGCGCTTTATCTCCATCGCATCGCCACAAACCCAAATTTTAGAAGTAAAAATTTAGTACTTGATATTGTAGTATGGGCTAAGCGTTATGCAAAAACCAAAAACCTTCAGTACATCCGTATGGATACCGTTGGAGAGAACTTAGGCTTGATCAAGCACTACAGGAAATGTGGATTTGACTTTTTGGGCTTATCTGAATTAGAGGATACTGAGGGTCTTCCAGCACATTATCACAAGGCTACCGTGAGTCTTTTTCAAATGAAGGTATAAGCAGTAGTAGCTCTTAAAAAAGACAAAACCAAACCCTTTATTCCCTAATTGTAGTTTTACTACTTCAATTTTGAAAGCCTATTAAATTTCGTATATTTAAATTTTAATTTAATTAATTCACTTTGTTTAAATACACCTTATTTACCTTCTTTAAATTACCCTCGGTTTTTTGGACTGGAATACGCACAACAAAAGTTACGGATACAACTTGTGAAGTCAGCGTAAAACACCGATGGATCAACCAGAATCCGTTCAAGTCTATGTTTTGGGCAGTCCAAGGAATGGCGGCAGAGCTTACGACCGGACTTTTAATAATGAAAGGCATAAAAGAATCGAAGGCCAAGGTTTCGATGCTGGTACTGAATAACAATGCAAATTTTTCGAAAAAGGCAACGGGTAGAATCACCTTCACCTGTTCACAAGGAGCGGAGATATCGCAGTTGATGGAAGAATTAATTAAATCGGGGACTCCTAAAACCATCTGGATGGAAGCCGTTGGAACCGACGAAGCTGGAGACGTTGTCTCGCGCTTCAACTTTGAATGGACATTAATCGTAAAAAAATAAACACTATGAAAGCATCTTTTATTGATGACCTATCCTTACCCGCAGTAGCGGCTCCAATGTTTTTAATCTCAGGGCCGAAGCTTGTAATTGAATGTTGTAAAAATGGAATTGTTGGAACCTTTCCAGCATTGAACCAACGCGATACAGCAGGTTTTGAAGCATGGGTGATTGAAATTAAAGAAGCCCTCGCTGAATTTGAAGCAGAAACAGGGAAAAAAGCAGCTCCTTATGGCGTAAATCTGATTGTACACGGAACCAATTCTAGAGTGCAAGCAGATCTGGAAATATGCATTAAGCACCAAGTGCCTTTGATTATAACTTCTTTGGGTGCAGTTCCTCAGTTGGTCGATGCAGTACACAGCTATGGCGGTCTTGTTTTTCATGATGTAATCAAAAAACGCCATGCTGAAAAAGCAGCTGAAGCCGGAGTAGATGGATTGATTTTAGTTGCTGCAGGAGCTGGAGGGCACGCTGGTCTTACAAATCCTATGTCTTTGATTACTGAGATAAAAGCATTTTACGACAAAACCATTTTACTTTCAGGATGTATCAGTACGGGAACGGATATTGCTAGTGCTCTTCAAATGGGTGCTGATCTAGCCTATATGGGTACACGTTTTATTAACGTAGAGGAAAGTATGGCAGAGGAGGAGTACAAGCAAATGATTATAGACAGCAAAGCCAGTGACATTGTATATACAGCTGCAGTTTCTGGAGTAAATGCTAACTTTTTGCGTCCTAGTTTAGAGTCTATGGGTATCACAGAAGATATGTGGTCTCAGTCTAAGAAAATTGATTTTGGAGAAGAATTGGATGCTGCCAAGGCTGAAGCCAAGGCCTGGAAGACCATTTGGTCTGCTGGTCAAGGGGTAACGTCAATTGACGATACGGTTTCTACCACAAGCTTAATAGACCGTCTTAAAGCACAGTTTATCGAAGCCTTACAAAGACAACAAGAAGTATTGAAAAAATATCTTTAGGGATTATTCGTTGATCAAACGGTAAATCAAGAGTGCTGTTCGTTGAATCAACAGATTCATGGTCTCTAGGTTTACCGTTTCGTTTGGCGTATGTGCACCAGACCCCATAGTTCCTAACCCATCCAAACAATCGGCATAGGCAGCAATAAACGAAATATCTGCGGCTCCACGCTTTTCGGGGTCATAAGCCAATACGGGGGCTTGTCCCATATCCAAACTCACTTGATTCAATCTGCTCAACAGTTTACTATTCCCTTCCGTAGGACCCATCGCTGGGTAGCTATCGGTGAATTTAATTGTCGCCGATGTGTGTGGAAGGTTGTTTTGAACAATGGCTTTCATTTTTTCTCTTGCTCTACTTTTTTGATCTTCAGAGATAAAGCGTAACCCACCTTTTACAACTGCAGTTTGGGCAACTACATTCGATTTTCCGAAAGCGTCTCCCTTGCTTTGCGCAGCATCAAATTCAACAAAAGTACCTCCTAAAAGCACACCTGGATTAAAGGTTAAATAGGTTTCTCCACGAACATCCGTATAAAATTCGTTTAATATTCTACTCATTTCAAATACCGCTCCCGCACCTGTTTTTTCACTAAAGATACTTGAAGAGTGCGATCGTTTCCCTTTTACTTCTAAACTCCATCCAGAGGAACCTCTTCGGGCAACAGTAGCGTAGTTAAAGCCTGTAGAGTTTTCAAAGCCAAGCGCAACATCACTTTTTTTAGCGGCTTCAATCAAGTCCTTTCTAGAAATACTTAAGGGTTTCCCAGTGCTTTCTTCGTCTCCTGTGTAAGCTACCGTAATGGAGGCATCTTGCAATAGGTTTAAATCGTTCAATACCTTAAGTGCATAGAGCATAACAACGTTTCCACCTTTCATGTCATTGGCACCAGGACCGTAAACAACACCCTCTCGAATCTCAAATTTTTGGAACGGACTATCGGCTTCAAAAACGGTATCTAAATGCCCAATCAAAAGTAATTTCTTTCCTTTAGTTCCTTCAGTAGAGGCAAATAAATGACCAGCACGATTCATCTCTTCGGGCATTTCAATCCATTGCGTATTGAAGTCAATGGCTTTGAATTCTTCAGCCAAAAGCATTCCAACTTCTTTTACACCTGTTAGGTTGAGTGTACCGCTGTTGATGTTGACAATTTGTTCTAAGAATGCAATTGATTCATCGTTGTAGGCTTGCGCCTTCTTGATGATTTTTGATTCAGTTCGAGAAAGTTGCCCTACAACTGAAGAACTTGCTAATAAACAGAGGATCAATGTAAAAAACGATGCCTTAAAGGTCTTTGGTAAGTGATTGTACAATTTCATATTGTGCGAAAAATTCTTTAAAAATTACTTTAAGTGCTGTGTACATTGGAATTGCAAAGATCAGTCCCGTAGTTCCAAATAACAATCCAGCAAGGAGAATGACAATGAATATTTCAAGGGGGTGCGATTTTACACTGTTTGAAAAAATAAAGGGTTGACTTAAAAAATTATCAATCAGTTGCCCGATTACAAACCCAATTAAAACATAAATGGATTTGGGGAGAATGACTGTGCTGAAATCTGCTGTAATGTTTGAAGTCATGGAAAGAACGATCATCAATATTGCTGCTATTAGCGGCCCTATATAGGGGATCAAATTCAACAGCGCACAAAGAAAAGCAATGATGAATGCATTTTCTATTCCAAAAATAAGAAGCACTGTGCTGTATATGATTAGAAGAATAGAGATTTGAATAAGAAGCCCAATAAAGTACCTAGACAATAAGGTTTTGATCTTCATGAATGACTTTTTCACTCTACTGCTGTGTTCTTTTTTCACAAAGGAAAAAGTAATTTGTTCAAGTAGATGACTGTCTTTAAGTAAGAAAAAACTAATGAATAAAACAGAAAATAAACCAATAGTAAAACTACTGAGCCATCCGATGAGAACATTCAAAAAATCGGGGATGGCACTTAAATTTAGGCTACTACTCCAATCGTGTTCGGTGAGCCAGGTTTTCCAATATTCATCTCCTAAAGAAAAATATTCGGTAACCTGATTGATCAATAGGATGGTGTTCTCTTCGAGTTCGGTAATGTTTAGTAGGGACAGGTTTGCACCTTGTTGACTTATGATGGGAATGAAAAGGGCGAAGAGCCCAAAAATTGAAAACCCAAAAATCACCATGGTTGTAATGGTGGCCATAGTATTGTTGAATTTCAGATAGGTCTTAAAAAAATTGAGTACTGGACGCCCCATAAGCGATATGATGGCAGCAATGACCATATAGATAATAAGGGATTGAATGAGGTAAATAACATAAGCTAATAAACTAAGAGCGCCTAAGATTAGGATTGCTCTGAGAATGCCTTGGGATATGATTTTCGAATTCATTTTTTAAAGATAAGGATTAATTGAAACATTCAATTAGATATTCCTATGGATCAGGGAGAGGGTGTGACAGGCTACCAACGCAGCTGTTTCAGTACGCAAACGTTGGGAACCTAGACTGATGGGTTGAAAATTATTTTTTTGTGCAAAAACAATTTCATCCAAACTAAAATCCCCCTCAGGGCCAATGAGAATACAATTGCTTTGTTCGGTTGGTGCTATATCTGCCAGGTCAATTTTTTCTCCTGTATTACAATGGGCGATGTACCCCTTTTGTTGCTGCGCAACGAACGCTTCAAACGAGATCAATTCATCCAATTGGGGAAGGTGAAATTGTTGTGATTGTTTAAGCGCAGCTTGTAAAATCTTAGTGAGCCGGTCACTTTTAATTACTTTCCGTTCTGAATGCTTACATAAAATTGGGCTGATGCGGTGGATTCCAATTTCTGTTGCTTTTTCAAGAAACCATTCCAAACGAACAATGTTCTTGGTAGGTGCAATGGCAATATGGGTTTGATGTTTAGGGGCGGGGTGGGTTATAGTTTCTACGATATGGCCGTTTGTTTTTCTTGAGCTGATGTTCTGAATTTGAACATGAACTTCAAGCCCTTTTCCGTCGGTCACGGCAACCAAATCTCCGGGTTGTTTCCGCAAGACTTTCGATAGGTGTCGACTTTCTTCATCACTAAAGACAAAGGTTGGGTTTTGTAAATCAATTGTATTGTGAAAAAACAAGTCCATAATTAAAATTTTAGTCGAGCGGATGCTGATTCCTTTAAACTTCCAAAGTGTTCTTTCTGATATTTGAGATAACCAACAATTCCAATCATTGCAGCATTATCAGTAGTATAGGCAAAGGGCGGGAGAAAAACTTCCCATCCTTTTTGAACGGCTGTAGCCTCGAGCTTGGAGCGGAGTCCAGAATTTGCTGAAACCCCACCTCCCAAAACAACTTTAGATACTTGATGTTGTTCGATCGCCTTTTCAATTTTTTGAAAAATAATTTCAATTAAGGTGTATTGAATGGAGGCACATAAGTCATTTCGATTGGATTCAATAAAATCTGCATCTTTTTGCATATTCTTGTGAATGAAGTTGATCACATTCGTTTTAAAGCCGCTATAACTCAAATTCAATCCGGGGACTTTTGGAATTGGAAAGGAAAAGGCTTTGGGGTTTCCTGTCTTTGCAAGTTTATCTATTGTCGGTCCAGCAGGGTATCCCAAACCTAAAATTTTACCACATTTATCGAATGCTTCTCCTATGGCATCGTCTAAGGTGGTCCCGATTAATTCAAAGTCAAAATAATCTTTTACTAAAACCAATTGTGTATGCCCACCCGAAACAGTTACTCCCAGAAATGGAAAGCTAGGGGTTGGGTGTTCGTCTTTTATAAAATGTGTAAGTAAATGCGCTTGCATATGATTGACATCAATAAGAGGGATGTCCAGCCCCATACTCATAGACTTGGCAAATGAAGTTCCAACTAAAAGTGAGCCCAAGAGGCCGGGGCCTCGAGTGTAAGCAATAGCGCTCAATTCATTTTTAGAAACCCCAGCTTTTTTGAGTGCTTGGTCAACTACAGGAATTATGTTTTGCTGGTGTGCTCGTGATGCTAGTTCAGGAACGACACCTCCGTATTGTTTATGTACATCTTGTGTGGCAATGATGTTTGATAAAACCGCGTCATTTCGTAATATTGCAGCTGCGGTATCGTCACAAGAAGATTCAATTGCTAAAATATAGCATGATTGTTGTTTCATTAATTGCTAACTTTCATTAATAATTCAAAAATAAGTGTTTCCTATCAATAAGTTTAAGAAAATTGCAATCCTTTCTGTATCGCTTTTGATCCTTTTGGGAGGGCTATTCTTTTTCATATTGTCGTTGGAAATTGTACAAACACAATTTGCACAACAAATCACTCAAAACGTAAACAGCCGCTTCGATACTGATATATCAATTCAGAGAGCTTCGATCAACCTTAAGGGGGAAGTTCTGATTCGAGATATTTTGATTCAAGATCACCACCAGGATAGCCTGTTGTTTGTTCGAGAATTAAAAATCACACTCAACGGCTTGGATCGTTTTTTGAATCGAAACTATGATTTTAAATCGATTGGTTTGGACGGAGTACAGTTTTTTTTAACACAATACCCCAATGAAACACAATCGTCATTGCAGTACTTTGTTGAAAAATTAAAAGACAGCAGCGGTATAAAACCAAAAGCGTTTTCTTTTAAGTCAGAAATTTTAGATCTAAATAATGCTGAGGTGGTTATTGAAGACAGGAATGTTTTGAATTCTAAAAACTCATTTTGGGATATTGATCTGGCTTTGGAAGCTTTTAATTTCGAAAAAGATGTTTTGAGTGTCGACATACAATCTTTAAATGGTAGCTCGGATTTATACGGTACAATCCATTCTTTTCAGGCAGATATTCAATATTCTCCCGAAAGCTTAATTTCAAAATCATTTGCTTTAAAACTCAATAAGAATGAAATTAATGGATCGGGATTGATTACTTTTCTTGGGGGTAATTTAGCGAATCTTAGCCCTGCGGAATTTTCCATTCAATTGGATAAGAATACCATACAGCTAAACGATTTCTCTTTTTTAAAGCCTTATCTAAAAGCGCAATCAATGCTTGAGGCCGATGCAGTTGTAAGGGGGGATTTGCAGGAGTTTGAATTGAATTTTAAACTAAAAGGTGCCTACCGCTCCCTAATTGAGGGATCAGTCCAAGTTGTTGACGGCTTCCAAAAAGATAAAATGAAGATCAGCTCTAAAGTGTTAAAAATAAAAACCTCTAATAAGGCACTGGATGATCTTCTGTTAAAAGAAACCTACGATCAATTAAAACCATTTACAGCAAAAACAGGAGATTTAATTATTTATTCTGAGTTTTCTGGTGGTCAAAACAATTGGAGCATTAGTACTGATATTAAAACCAGTTTAGGAACCTTGAGTCCCAACCTAGAGTTGAAGCGGACAGATATTACTCAGCCCTGGGAGTATTCAGTTGCTTTGGATGTTGACAATTTCGATTTAGGGACATTGTTCAACCAAAAGAAACCGATTAAAGGAACTGCTTCTGTATCGATTAATGCAATTGTAGATGAAAGTAAGCCTACGCTACTTGACTTTAAGGGTTTAATCAATCAACTTGAGGTTGGAGAAAATACTTTCGATAACCTAAGCTTCTTCGCAAAACATAAAAACAACCTTACTACGGCTTCGTTGAGCTCTGCCGAAAGGCGTCATCTTTTTGATATGGAAATTAGGTTCAATCATGCGGATGAGTCTCTGGAAGTTGAAGGAGAATTAAAGTCCATTAACCTTTCGAGTTTTGCCCTTGCCGATGTGAATAGTGAGATCGCTTTATTTTCTAGTCTCAGCTTGAAAAAAAATAAAAATACAGCCGTTAAAAATCAATTTAATGTTCAATTAGGAGCGCCAATAATTACGAGTAATGGCAAACAAATTCAATTCAAAGACCTGAACTTAAGCGCCCAATCGGTCGGAACCGAAAAATCAATTGCCATTCAAGATTCCGATGCAATTAATCTGTTGATCGAGGGGGACTTTAGGTACAATAAATTTGCATCCTTGATTCGTGGGATGATAGATGATTTTCTGTTTGTGAAGGCTACAAAGTTGATTAGTCCAAAACAGTTTTTTGGTTTTGATGTCCAGATGAAATCAAAATTAACTGAGGCATTATTCCCCAATTTATCAACTCCAGATGATTTTTTCCTTTCGGGTACAATAAGTTCTAATGTTAAAGAAACTTCTGTAGTCTTTGACATTCCCATTCTGTTGTTTAAAAAGTATAAATTCAAAGGCTTACACTTTGAGACCAATTCTAATAACCCAATCTATACAAGCTTCATGTCAGCGGATCAAATTCGTATTGGAGCACTAGAAACCAATGATCTTTTTTTGATTTCATCTCCGAATAATAATAAAAATCAAATTCGATTAGAAGGCATTTTAGGAACTATAGAATCCAATACATTTGAAGCAAACTTAAGCTACACTCAAGACAATACTTCAACCGCAATTGATATCAACGAATTCACTTTTAAAAACGACTCTATCGTCTGGGAACTGGAGCGTATAAAAGGAAATCAAATAGTTTACGATTCAAAAACACAAGCTTACAAGGTCAACCCAATCGCGATTGTAAATTCCGAACAGCGCATACAATTAGCTGGAAAATACCATTCAAAAAATGAATTCGACTTTCAATTGGATTTGAAGGATGTAGCCATAGAGCCTTTTCTACCACCATCAGATAATTATGAAATACAAGCAGATTTAAATTCCAATATCAGTTTTTATAAAACCCCAGTTCGTAACGACGCTTCTCTAGATATAACCCTATCAGATCTGATTGTCAATGAAGTTGAAATGGGAGATTTGATGATTAATTCTTCTGGAAACACGGTTTTGAATTCCTACAAAAATGAGTTAACACTTGTAAAGGACAACACGAAGAAACTTGCAGTAAACGGTGGAATTCTTGTACACAACAAGCGAACTTCTTTAGATTTAGATGTCGAGATGAATTCCCTCGATATGTCTTTTCTTTCTCGATTAGGAAAAGGGAAAATTACAGAGATAAGGTCCTTTTTAACTGGAGAATTTAATCTTTGGGGTCCATTAGATGATTTAACCCATATTGGGAACCTGACGCTGGATGGTTTTAATTTGAGAATCCCCTTCACAAATGCAGCATATGGACTTGAAGAATCAACTAAACTTATATTGTCTGAGCAAGAAATAAAATTTGTATCGACTTCCTTTTTTGATCAAACACGAGAGACAGAAGGGCAATTGAAAGGAACCATTTCTCATCTCAATTTTAAAAATTGGTCCTTGGATATGGATATCAATTCTGATCGTTTGTTGTTGATGAATCGCAAGAAGGAAAAAGGATCATTGTTTTACGGGTCGGGATATCTTGAAGGCGATATTCATATTCATGGCCCTACAAAAAATTTAATGATCGATGTTGATGGTGCAACTGCAGAAGGTACTTCTATTTTGATACCTTGGGAAGAAAACACAGGCCTTGCTGATGTTTCATTCATCGACTTTGTACCCAAAACTGATCTCTACAAACCCAATACTGAAGTTGAAGAAGAATTTCAAGAGATTACCATTTCTAGGGGGTTGGAAATGACTTTTGACTTGGATGTAAACAATAAGGCAGCTGTAGAAATTGTTGTCGATCAGGTTTCTGGAAGTACACTCACGGGAAGAGGTTCTGGGAATTTATTGATGGAAACCAACACAGATGGAAAATTTAATATGTGGGGGGATTTTGTTGCCTACGATGGGGTTTATAATTTTAAAAACTTTGGTTTAATTGACAAAAAGTTTAATGTAAATCCAGGAGGAACTATTGTCTGGGAGGGAGACCCACTAGAAGCTCAAATGAACATTGAAGCTGTATACGAAGTCCCCGGAGGAGCCAATCCAGCTTTACTTGTTGATAATCCCAACTTCAATAAAAAAATACCTACCAACGTATTGATTAAATTAGAAGGAAGTCTATTAAAACCTGATAACCCTGGATTTGAAATTAATTTCCCCAACACCAGTGGTATTGTTACTTCAGAGATTAATTACCGGCTTGCAGATCAACAACGAATGCAACTTCAAGCGATTTCATTGCTTTCTCAGGGTCTTTTTGTGAGCGATGTTTCTTTTTCCACCCAAGGGATTGCAAATAATTTATATGAAAAGGCCTCCGATGTTTTGAGTTCTTTGATCGGGGAGGGAGATGGGAAGCTGAATTTTGGATTAAACTACCTTAAGGGAGATGAACGACCTGACCTTGACATTCGATCTCAAGATCGAATTGGTGTAACCTTTGTAACACAGATTAGCGATAAGATTTTATTGAATGGTAAAATTGGTGTTCCAGTAGGTGGGGTAGAGGAAACCCTTATTGTTGGTGATGTGCAGATCGATTTTATTTTGAATGAGGAAGGCACGCTGAAGGCAAAAGTATTCAATAAAGAAAATGAATTCCGATACATCAGTGATGACTTGGGTTATACCCAAGGTGTAGGGCTTTCGTTCCAAGTTGACTTCAAGACCTTTGAAGGACTTGTTCAAAAAATTATTTCAAAAAATAATAAAAAATCTACAGAAACGAAGTCGGAATAACCTTTTGAATTCCTCCCAATTATTACGAGTGATTTTAAAAAACTAAATCGATTTTGTTAGAAAAATCTAATGTACACGACTCAAACACTAATTTATGCTGTGTTTTCATTAAATTTACACCTTTATTAAAAACATGAAAAATCAACCCAAGAAAATAGCCGTTTTAACTTCAGGAGGTGATGCACCCGGAATGAACGCTGCACTACGTGCTGTTGTTCGTTCCAGCGTATATTATGGTATTGAATGTTATGCTATTCATCAGGGATATCAAGGGCTTATTGACAATGAATTTGAATTGATGAATGCACGAAGTGTAAACAACATCATCAATAAAGGTGGAACAATTATTCGTTCTGCTCGTTGTTTGGAGTTCAGAACTCCAGAAGGGCGCAAACTTGCCTATGAAAATCTCAAGAAAGCAGCAATTGATGCTTTGGTTGTGATTGGTGGTGACGGGTCGTTTACCGGAGCCATGATTTTTCAAGAAGAACACAATTTTCCCGTTATTGGTATTCCAGGAACCATCGACAATGATATTTTTGGAACTCGCTATACCCTAGGTTACGATACCGCTATTAATACGGTTGTCGAAGCCATTGATAAAATAAGAGATACTGCTAGTTCTCACAACCGCCTCTTTTTTGTTGAGGTGATGGGGCGTGATGTCGGTCATATTGCGCTTAACTCAGGTATTGGAGCAGGAGCAGAGGAAATCCTTATCCCTGAAGAAAACCTCGGTTTACCTCGTTTATTGGAGTCTTTGAAAAAGAGTGAGAAATCAGGAAAGTCATCCAGTATCGTCGTGGTAGCAGAAGGCGATAAAACAGGAAAAAATGTATTTGAAATAGCTTCTTATGTAGAACAAAACTTACCTTATTACGAGGTTCGAGTATCTGTACTCGGCCATATGCAACGCGGAGGATCTCCAAGTTGTTTTGATCGTGTTTTAGCTTCTCGTATGGGTGTTTTTGCAGTGGAATCGCTATTAGCAGGGAAATCAAATGTAATGGTGGGTGTGATCGATGACAATATGATTCTGACCCCCTTAGAAAAAGCAATAAAAGGTAAATCTGAAATAAATGAAAACTTAATCAAAGTTTCGGATATACTTTCAATATAATAATCTAGTAACCTTTTCATATTAACTTAAACAATAAACAATTAAATTATGTCCTTAAAAATTGGAATTAACGGATTCGGTCGTATCGGTCGATTAGTATTTCGCTCAGCGATGAAACAAGCAGATGTAACGGTAGTAGGAATCAATGACCTTCTGGAAGTTAAACATCTAGCATATCTCTTAAAATACGATTCAGTTCATGGAACATATGATGGGACAATTGAAGTTGTTGATAACGATTTAGTCGTGGACGGTCACCGCGTACGTATTACAGCTGAACGCAATCCTGAAGATATTGCATGGGATGCAGTAGGAACAGATGTTGTAGCTGAGTGTACTGGAATTTTTACTACACTTGAAAAAGCACAAACACACATTACAGCTGGAGCTAAAAAGGTAGTTATTTCTGCTCCATCTGCAGACGCACCAATGTTTGTAATGGGAGTAAACCACAAAGATGCAACAGCTGATCAAAACATAGTTTCAAATGCTTCATGTACAACCAACTGTTTAGCGCCTGTAGCAAAAGTATTACACGATAATTTTACGATTGAAGAGGCATTAATGACAACGGTTCATGCAACTACTGCAACTCAGTTTACGGTAGATGGACCTTCTAAAAAAGACTTTAGAGGTGGACGTAGTGCATTATTGAATATCATGCCAGCTGCTACGGGTGCTGCTAAAGCAGTAACAAAAGTAATTCCTTCTTTAGAAGGAAAACTAACAGGAATGGCTTTTCGTGTTCCAACAGCCAACGTTTCTGTTGTTGATTTAACCGTTAAAGTTGCACAAACAACTTCTTATGATGAAATAAAAAAGGTAATGAAAGCTGC
>DLQQ01000037.1:0-5115 GCA_002477625.1 Candidatus Arcticimaribacter sp. UBA7428 | reverse complement strand
GGTGATGCTCGAACTTCTGTTTTTGATGCTGAAGCTGGAATTGAATTGAACGGAAACTTTTTCAAAATTATTTCTTGGTATGACAACGAATGTGGATACTCTAATAAATTAATTGACTTAGCGAAACACGTTAACGGATTATAATATGTATTTAATTGTTGATAGTGGGTCGACTAAGACCGATTGGTTTGCAATAGATGAACGAGGAACTGTTTTGTTTTCTACACAAACCTTAGGATTAAATCCCCAAGTTCTTTCGTCCGCGATACTAACGGAACGAATCATAAACAATTATGATTTGTACCAAAATAGAGATAAAGTGACCAAGCTTTTCTTCTATGGTGCCGGATGTGGAATTGAATCAACAACCAAGAGGATTAGTAAAGTCTTTGAAGAGATTTTTACGAAATGCTCTTTTACTATAAAAGAAGACACTTACGCTGCAGTATACGCATCTGCAGCGATAGGTGTTCCTTCCATTGTCTGTATTTTAGGGACAGGTTCTAATTGCAGTTACTTTGACGGCCATAAGGTGCATCAATACATCACCTCTTTGGGTTATATTCTTATGGATGAGGCTAGTGGTAATTTTTATGGAAAACAGCTCATTAGAGGCTATTATTTCAATGAAATGCCAAAGTATCTTGCCGAAAAATTTGAGAGTGAATTCGACCTTTCTGCTAATACGGTTAAAGAAAACTTATACCGCAAAGAAAACCCAAATACCTACTTAGCACGTTTTGCAAAATTCATGATTGTCCACAAAGATGATCCTTATATGCAAACCATGATACATGAAGGACTAAGACGCTTCATTAGGCATCAGTTGTTTCAGTTCAACAACGCTAAAGATGTACCAATTCATTTTGTTGGATCTATTTCTTATTTCCTCAAAGATGAAGTTGAATTGATATTGAAAGAATTTGATTTAACCATGGGGACTGTTGTAAAACGACCCATCGATCAATTAGTCAAGTATCATGTAAACTTATTGGAAAAAGAAATGCAATAAAAATACGCTAGGCTACTGCAG
Source organism: Candidatus Arcticimaribacter sp. UBA7428 (assembly GCA_002477625.1). Taxonomy (GTDB): domain Bacteria; phylum Bacteroidota; class Bacteroidia; order Flavobacteriales; family Flavobacteriaceae; genus Arcticimaribacter. The sequence continues at coordinate 4,082 of DLQQ01000037.1, read as the reverse complement.
TCATAGAGATTTCAACGCGAACAAATTTCGGGAGGTTTGCTACCTCAACGGTTTCTCTTGCAGGTGCTGTTTCTTCGTTGAAATATTTTGCATATACCTTATTTACTTCTACAAAATTATTCATATCACTTAAGAAAATTGACGTTTTTACTACATTCTCAAAAGTCATCTGAGCCGCCTCTAATACTGCTTTTAAATTCTCCATTACTTGTATGGTCTCTTTTTCTAAATCACCTTCAATGAGCTCCATAGTTGCAGGGTCAAGTGGGATTTGCCCTGACATATAAAGAACTCCATTTGATAGGACAGCTTGATTGTATGGTCCAATTGGTGCGGGTGCGTTTGTTGTTGTGATTATTTTTTTCATGTTGGCGATGTTATACATTATAAACGTTTATCAGGCTCATTTCTTTTGTCGTACTTCAAATCACTCAATAAACCAGATTTTATTCCAATAAAGAAACTCCACGAACTTCGGTTGCCAAAAGGAACCCAGCTGAAATTTAACTTCCAACTTTCTAAATCTCGATTGAAACGAAACTGAGTATAGGTCACTCCTTTTTGTTTAAAGTCATATCCAGATGAAAAACCAACGGCCCACTTTGGTGTTAGGTCCAAGTCACCAGAAACCATCAAGGAATTATTTCTAATATCGTCTTCTCCCCTTGAGTTACTGTAGGTAATAGAATGCGCAAACTTGATGTTCCACGGCAATTTTGTACGGTAGAGTCCATCTGGTTCATCATCCTCTTTTTTCTCTTTATTGTTTTCCCGAAAGCGTCCGTCCGAAAAGTTATTGGCTACACCAAATAAATCATCATCTCGCCCGCCACCAGAAAGTCGTTCATAATCACTTCCCGTAAAAGTATCTTCCTCCTCTTCCTCTTCTTCGTCACCTTCTTTCTTTTCGAAATCTTCATTAGATAAAGAGAAGCCAATATTCATGTTGGCACTAGTAAAACGAACTAAACCACCCCCATTTTTTACATGAAAAGTACTTATTCTCGTATTGTTTTCATCAATCCCATAGGGATCCATAGTAGCCGCTAAATTGATGCTTACCTCGTCTTTAAATAAAGAGGCACCAGTGGTAACTCGAATTGGAGCAAGCTTAAATTCTTCAGCGGTGAGGTTGTAACTTGTACTGAAGTTTAAATTATTTAGAAGCTTAATCTTTTTTGGTTCTGGATCCAGCGTATCTCTACTTGCAACTTTGGCTTCGAAATTATTACTCAAACTGATACCCATGGATTTTGACATCCCGCGTGAGGGTTGTCCGAAAAGAGCATTTTCAAAACGAGTATACTGGGCTTTTGTACCATTTGCATCTATAATATATTCATCGTAATATCTTTCGAAACTTGGCTGAACACTATAACTTATAGAGGGACGCATGGTATGGCGAATGGATTGAAGTCTCTTTCCTTCCTTGAAATTAAAGGTTCCGTAGATCGTAGTACCTACACTTGCATTATAGTTATACTCTCTAAAAGCGGCAAACCCTTTAAGGGTATCTTTTACCACTCCAGCTTCTTCAGTGTAGTCATTGTATCGTACAGTATCTGGAGCCCAAATCTCCTTGTAGTTTGCCGAAGTACTTACACTTAGATGTTTGAATATTTTAAAATTGGTGCTTATTGGAATACTGTGCGTAACGCCTGATCGCGCATCGTCAAACATTTCTTTCTTAAACAGAAATTCTTCAGTGGTTATGATCCGGCTCTCACCTCGGGTTGAGTATTGAAAGTTAATGTTTTGAATAAAACCTTTCTTGGTTCCTGTTTTGGGTGCAAATGGAAAAATACGCTCCATATTTGCCTGAAAAGTTGGTAGGGTCAAATTGACAGTTTGTGTCTGTGTATTTTGTGAAAGGGCAGTGGTCAGTGAAATATTTACTCGGGGATATTTCGGAAATGTTTTGGAATAAGACACCGAAGAACTCAAGGTATTGTTTAGAAAATTGGCATCATTTAGTTGGTTAATGGATTGCGCAAAATAAGAACTACTCCCAAGGTTTACTGAGGCAGAGAAATTTGAAGTAGGACTCGCTTTAGAATCTCTTCGATGTGTCCATCGTATGTTATATACCGTTGCATTATTGTAATCAGGAAAACCACGTTCTCCGTTAACCAGTTTTTCATATCGAAAACTTAAGTTTCCACCAAACTTGTAATTGACCTTGTACTGGGTATCAAAGCGAAGTCCATAACTCCCGTTGGTGTAGTAATCTCCCGTAAAGTTGAGGTCAAAATATTGGTTCACATTCAAATAGTATCCACCATTCTGAATATAATACCCTCGTTGTGCGCTTTCGCCATAGGTTGGAAAAACTACGCCGGACGCCTTTTCATTTGTCGTAGGAAAGTAAGCAAAAGGAAGTCCGATAGGTGTAGGGACATTGGCAATATAGATGTTGCTGAGCCCAGCAACGATTTTACCGCCGGGAACCATCTTACCTTTTCGAATTCGAATATAGTAATCCGGGTTATCTGGATTGGATGAGGTTGTGACCTTTGCATCCTTTATGTAGTAAACAGAATCATTTTCTTTTTTTGTAAAATCAGAAAAGACATTCATACCGCCTTGTTCTGTTTTTGAATTCCAGATCAGGGCTTTCTTAGTGTCGAAGTTAAACCGTATAGAATCGGGGTTGACCTCGTTGCCAGCTTGAAGAAATTTGGGCTTCTGTGATAAGTTACCTAAGGAATCTGCAATTCTTCCAGCATAAACTTCGTTTGTGGTATAATCCAAAACAATAATCCCTGCCTCCAGACGCATTTCTTCATAGGTCAAAACAGCTTTGTTGTACAAACGGATTTTATTTTCCTTTTGATCGATTTTGACAGAATCTTGGGCATTATAATTGATCAAGTCAAGGAGAAGAGGTTTCTTTTTAGGAATGCTGTCAAGAACTTCGTTTTCGTTGATTTGTTCAAGGCTTAAACTGTCTTGAAGTACCTTTTTCTCTTGGGAAAGATCGTTTTGGGCATAGATAAATGGCACCTTCAAAAAAAGTATTAACAATATGACTGAATAAAAAGACTTTGTTTGCAAGGCGATATAGGCTATTTTTGTATAAAATATAACGCTTCAAAATTACATATATTTTTGATGCTTGTTAGGGTTTTTAAGTATTTATTAGGAATGAAATCAGTACAACATTACACCTTGAACATTTTACTGGCAGGCTTTTGTCTATTGCCTAATCATGCGACTGCAAGTATTCAAACCGATTCAAGTCAAGACAAGCCTTTTGTTGTTGTTTTGGATGCTGGTCATGGTGGGAAAGATTCTGGAAATCGAGGGAATGGTTATTACGAAAAGAAAATTGCACTCAATATCATTTTGCAAATAGGTAAAATCCTAGAAAAGAAACCGAATATAAAGGTTATTTACACCCGTAAAACCGATGTTTTTGTAGACTTAATTGAACGTGCTCGAATTGCCAATCGTGCAGATGCTGATCTCTTTATTTCGGTACATTGCGACGCACATACCTCTCAGGCTTATGGTGCGGGTACTTTTGTTTTGGGACTTCACGCCAATCAAAGAAATTTTGAAGTTGCCAAAAAAGAGAATTCCGTTATCTTTTATGAAGAAAATTACGAAGAAAACTACGATGGTTTTGATCCGAATAATCCAGAAAGTGTAATTGGCTTAACCCTAATGCAAGAGACTTATTTGAATCAAAGCATAACAGCGGCTGATGCTATCCAAAAGAGTTTTGTTGCAAATCTAAATCGAAAGGATAGGACCGTAAAACAAGCTGGATTTGTTGTTTTGAAATACACTTATATGCCCAGCGTTCTTGTTGAAACAGGTTTTTTGACTAATGTAAAAGAAGGAGCATATTTGAACTCATCAAAGGGGAAACTTGAAATGGCACAAGCCATTTCAAAAGCGATAATCAATTACAAAAACTCTTTAAGTTCTTCAATCAACACCCTCTCTTCGATTGGGGAAACTGTAGTTGAAGAGAAAGAAGAGAAAAAGGAAGCTACTGCTACCTCAAATGAAGTTATTTTTAAAATTCAAATCGCTGCGAGTTCTAAAAAGCTTGAATCAAAAGCCTATAATTTTAA
>DLQQ01000093.1 GCA_002477625.1 Candidatus Arcticimaribacter sp. UBA7428 | reverse complement strand
AGGAATTCCGGCAGAAGGGGTGATTACAACAAAATTATTGATGTCGTCTGACAAACGACCCAATATATAAGGTTGTAATGCATTGTATCGTTCTTGTGTTATGTTTTCGATGCGGTACTTACGGTTAAAATCTTTATAACCCGCATTCAAGAGTTTTCTTGAAGAAACTCCTTTGCTGTTGTATCCGTAGTGGGTGTATTGTGTCTTAGCACGATCGGGAAGTATGCTTCTCTCACCATTGATGTGAACAAAACCATTGATGATTTCAAGGCTGTCTCCCGGTATTCCGACACACCTTTTAACGTAATTCGATTTTTTGTCAATGGGTTTTTGAACTCCTTTTTCACGCACAAAAAACTTACGCACGGTATCGGCAGGCCAGCTAAAGACAACGATGTCATTACGTTTTACATTTTGAAACCCTGGAAGTCTGAAGTAGGGGAGTTGTGGTTTTTTTAGATAGGACCTTTTTTTAATAATTGGAATGGTATCATGAACCATTGGAAATGAAACAGCCGATGTTGGGGTGCGCGCACCGTAATGAAACTTACTTACGAATAAAAAATCTCCAATCAAAAGTGTTTTTTCAAGAGATCCTGTTGGAATGATATAGGGCTGAATGAAATAACTGTGTACCAATGTTGCCGCTATAATGGCAAAAAGCAATGCGCTGATCCATTCTCCAAACCATGTTTTTGAATTAAGATCACGGTCTTTGTCATAGGTAGTTTTAGAATCAAAATTTGGAATAAAAATATACAATCCTAGCGTTAGTATTCCGAGTAAGGTGTCGATGGAGCGATTTCGTCCAAAGCTTCTCAGTGTTTCAACCCAGACTACAGGAAACATCATCAGGTTGACGATAGGAACAAAAAGTAAGATTACCCACCACTTTGGCCTGCGGATGATTTGCATTAATACTACAGCATTATAAACCGGAACAAGGGCTTCCCAGCTTTTTCTTCCTGCCTTTTGATATAAGCGAAAAGTACCCAAGAAATGTACCACTTGTATTAATAGTAGAAATAATAGCCATTCTGATGCAGTCATAATCGTATGTTTAGCGTAACTCGTTTAATGTTTAGACGAGTTTCTTGTTTTTTTGTTACAGCTTACTTGATGTCAAGTACGTCGTTCATCGTAAAAACACCTTTTTTATCTTGAATCCATTCTGCAGCAATAACTGCTCCTAAGGCAAACCCTTGACGTGAATGTGCCTCGTGTTGAATTGAAATGCTATCCACACTCGATTTATACTCAATGGAGTGGGTACCGGGTACTTCTCCGGTACGTTCAACAGCAATTGGAAGTGTAATGTCTCCCTTTGTATCATCAATAGACCAGTCGGTGTATTTCGACTGATCGAAAATTCCTTCAGCTAAGGTGATAGCAGTTCCACTTGGCGCATCAAGTTTATGAATATGGTGAATTTCTTTCATCGCGGCACTATAGTTTTTGTGGGGGTGCATCAACTTAGCTAAAACTTCATTGAGCTTAAAAAATAAATTCACACCAACGCTAAAGTTAGATGCATAGAGGAAGGCAGTCTTGTTTTGTAAACAAAAGTCTTCCACTTCTTTAAGCTGCTCCAGCCATCCCGTAGTTCCACAAACAACAGGGATTTGTTTTTCCATTGCAGCTTTGATGTTTGCAACAGCGGCATCGGGTATGCTGAAGTTGATTGCAACCTCTGCTTCGGATAGCTTTCCTTGATTTTCGTTTTTGTCAATCTTAGCAACGATGGTGTGCCCTCGTTCATTTGCAATTTGCTCAATGGCCTTTCCCATTCTACCGTAACCCAACAACGCTATTTTCATAGACTAAAATTTAATGTTTAAAGTAAGACCGTAGTTCATGTCTGTATTCAATAGATTGGGTTCAATTTGCGGGCGCAAAGTCAATTGGTCGTTTACGTTAAATTGCATCAAATGTGCTCCAACGTTCGCATCTAAAATATTCAATAAATAAAACCCCATAAAGTATAAAACGGCTAAATCTCGATAGCGCTTATGGAAGTTCATCCCTTGAATCAATTGATCGTTTTGAAGAATACGATTAGCGTATTTGTCATCGGTATAACCCGCTATCCTTCTTTTGTAAATGTCCCGAAAAGAATTCATTTGCTTGGATTGATAAAAATAAAAATATCCTGAAGCACCTAAACCGCCATATATAAAAGGGAGTTTCCAATACTTTCCAGTGTATATCTGCCCTAAACCAGGAACAATTGCAGAGTAAAAGGCAGCTTTTGAAGGAGTCAACGGGTCTTTAATCAGGCGTTGTTTTCTGGTTAAGGTGTCCTGTTCTAATTTTTGAGCAGAAACAAAACTAACCGATAGGAAAAGAATTAAGAGGATTTTATTCTTCACGTTTCAGCAACTTTTTCATCCGACTGAAATCTTGTTGTGAGTCAAATGGAATGTGAATTACTCCTTTCCCATCTTCTTTATAACTGATGGTGACTTTCGATTCAAAATAAGTTCCAAAATCTTCAATAGCCTCCTGGATAAACACGGGCTTGTGTGGCGAAGTCTTGGATACAACTCTATTTTTAAGTGCTTTTACGATAGCCTCTGTTTTCCGAACACTCAAATCTCCTTTTATGATGCGTTCGTATACTTTTAATTGACTATCTCGATCTTCAACGGCCAATAATGCTCTTCCGTGTCCCATGGACAGGAAGCCGTCCCGCATGCCGGTTTGAATGATCGGGTCTAATTTTAATAAGCGTAAGTAGTTTGTGATTGTAGATCTTTTTTTACCAACACGCTCGCTGAGCGCTTCTTGTGTAATATTGATTTCGTCAATTAAACGTTGGTAGGATAAGGCTACTTCTATTGGGTCTAAATCTTGGCGTTGGATGTTTTCAACTAAAGCCATCTCTAAAGACTCCTGATCATTTGCCAACCGAACAAAAGCAGGAACAGCTGAAAGTCCAATCAGTTTTGCTGCACGATAACGACGCTCTCCAGAGACCAATTGGTACTGGTTGTAGTCCATTTTACGAACCGTAATGGGCTGAATGATTCCAAGCTCTTTAATCGAGGAAGCTAGTTGTTTCAGAGCTTCATCATTAAATTGTGTTCTGGGTTGAAAAGGATTTACTTCTATCCGATCCAATTCTAAGTCGATTACGCTACCAATAACTTGGTCTGCATTTTTGTCATTAACCGAATTTATTTCGTTGGTTGGATCTTGAAGCAAAGCAGATAGTCCGCGACCTAAGGCTTGTTTTTTATTTGATTTGGCCATTTCTATTTTCCTTTATTTTTTTTGAGTACTTCTTGTGCTAAACTCAAGTAGTTTTGAGCGCCCTTACTTGTAGCGTCATACTGAATGATATTTTCACCAAAACTTGGAGCTTCACTCAAGCGAATGTTTCTTTGGATGATGGATTTGAATACCATTTTGCCAAAATGTTTTTTTACTTCTTCTACTACTTGGTTAGAAAGCCTGAGTCGGGAATCATACATGGTGAGTAATAAGCCTTCTATGTCTAAATCTTTATTGTGTATTTTTTGGATGCTTTTTATGGTATTCAATAATTTCCCCAATCCTTCCAGTGCAAAGTACTCACACTGAATCGGAATCAGAACTGAATCTGCGGCAGAAAGGGCATTCAAGGTAATGAGGCCTAGAGAAGGTGCACAATCAATGAAAATATAATCGTATTGGTCTTTAATGTTTTCTAAGGCTTTACGCAGCATATATTCACGTTCATGCTTATCAACCAATTCAATTTCAATTGCTACTAAATCTATGTGGGAAGGAATTAAATCTAAATTCGGAGATTCTGTTTTGATGATAACATCTTCAACCTTGGCGGTGTGTTCAAGTAGTTCGTAGGTTCCTTTTTCCTGTTTTTCAACATCAATTCCCAGGCCAGAAGTTGCATTGGCTTGGGGGTCAGCATCTATTAATAATACCTTTTTTTCAAGAACACCAAGGGCAGCCGCAAGGTTTACAGAAGTCGTTGTTTTCCCGACTCCTCCTTTCTGATTGGCTATTGCAATAATTTTACCCATGCGTATTAATTTAGATGTTAAAAATACAACTATTTATCTCCACCTGAAAGTTAATTTTTTAGAACAAAAATTAACATTCTTTTGTTTTAATTGATACTGTCGGTATCAATTAAAAAAAGAGTTTCATTGTCTTTTTTATGACCGTAATGCTCTCGTGCAAAACGCTCTAAACTATCTAGGTTTTCTAGTTGATCAATCGTGTACTGATCTTTTTGTATTGCTTTCTGCAATTTATTTTTCTGTTGTTCCAGCTTATCGATCTCTGAATCTAATTCTCTTTGCGTTAGCCAGGAGTTGGAGTCTAAAAAAAGAATCCAAATCGTAAAAAGAAATGCAATTGCGATATACGATATCGTATAGGATTTATTTTTACGCTTAAGGGAATTCAGAAATTTCTTTAAAGCCATACTATTGTTTTTGAACATCTAAAACCTGAGCAACTGTGATTTGTTTTTCGGCTTTATTACCCCAGCTGTTTAGGATATAGTTCATTACATCGGCAATTTCTTCGTCGTCTAAACCTTGACTAACCATTACGCTGTTGTAGGTTTTCCCGTTTACAGTGATTTCACCACGAAGTCCGTATTTGACTCCGCGAATACTCGCCTCAATATTGTTCTGTAAATAATCTGATTTTGCTAGAGGCGGAAATGCATTCTCAACCCCTTTTCCATTATCTAAATGGCATTGTAGGCAAAAATCCTGATAGATTTCTTTTCCATCCTGAATGCTTTGTTTTAGTGGCTTTTCTTGTTGCATATAGCTTAAAAAACCAAGAAGACCGATACAATAAGCTAAAAGTAAATATTTCATACGATCGTTAGTTTAATGGAGGTTTAGGAATTATTTTCAAGATGCCTTTCCCTTCTACACCAAGATACAACAATCCATCAGGTCCTTGTTTTATGTTTCGTATGCGCCCAACACCTTCCAATACTTTATGACGTTCTTTTACTTTATTATCTTCAATAACCAAACGTTCGAGATATTCAAATTTCAAAGAACCCACCAATAGATTTCCTTTCCATTTTGGATAGTTGTCTGAAGTTGAAAAGGCCATTCCTGATGGAGCAATGGATGGTAGCCAGTAGTAAAGCGGTTGCTCTAAACCGGGTAGATCTCGATCGCTCGTAATGGGTGTTCCGCTATAATTGATGCCGTAAGTAATTGTAGGCCATCCATAATTTTTTCCTGCTCCAATTACATTGATTTCATCTCCACCTCTTGGGCCGTGTTCATGTACCCAAATTGCACCTGTTTCTGGATGGGTTAGCATGCCTTGTGGATTACGATGTCCGTAAGAATAGATGGCTTGTTTACTCCCTTTTTGGTTGTAAAACGGATTGTCGGTTGGGATACTTCCATCTTGATTTAATCGATAAATTTTACCCCCGTCGCGGGTAATGTCTTGTGGGTTAACTTCACGATTTCCTCGATCTCCAATTGAAAAATAAAGATGTCCTTCGGCATCAAAACTTATTCGAGAACCCCAGTGCTGTCCCTTCTTGGTATTGCCTTCACCTTTGTATAGTTGTTTTAAGTTTGCTAATGACGTCCCGTCTAATTCTGCGCTGTAAAGTGCTGTGTGACCACCAGCCGCTTCCCCGTCGCTGGAGCTAGCAGTAAAGAAAATGACTCTGGAAGTTTCAAAATCTGGAGCAGTTGTAACATCTAAAAGTCCACCTTGTCCGCGAACATAAATTTCTGGAAGTCCAGAAAGTTCGGTTTTAACACCGTCCATAACATGATACAAGATTCCGGATTTTTCAGTAACTAATAGTTCAGTATCAGTGATGAAGGTCATACCCCAAGGGATATCAATTCCATCGACCACAGTTTCATATATATATATTGGCCCAAGTTCATCTTGAATTTTTGGTCCATGGTCTTGTGCACATCCAATGAAGAATAAAGAACATAAAACGATTGAGAAGCTAAACTTTTTCATGAAGGAATTTTTGATTTTTAAAAATACAAATAAATATAGGACACACAAAGATGCGTGGTTTAAAAACAAGCATTCATTTTGAAGGATAAAAAAACATAGCCGTTTTAAAGTTAAAAACCACCTGAAAGATCAGGTGGTCTTGTCGGGATGACAGGATTTGAACCTGCGACCCCACGCCCCCCAGGCGTGTGCGCTACCAGGCTGCGCCACATCCCGTGGCAATTCTAAATAAAAAAAGCTCAGTGAATGAGCTTTTTTGGTCGGGGTGGCAGGATTCGAACCTGCGACCTCCTGCTCCCAAAGCAGGCGCGATGACCGGGCTACGCTACACCCCGAAAAATTCGGTACGCAAATATAATACTTATCCGCTTTCTGACAAGTATTACTCGGTCATATCAGGCTCCTTTTTTAAAGACGTCTTACCCCTTGTTATTGAGTGGGTTAGTTGTTATAAGTTTTTATTTGAAGCCCATCTTCGTCAATGCTCAGCTCAAAATCAGCTTCGTCGTCCGAAACTTTGATATGCAAACGATCGTTGTATATATCGATGTTTCCACTTATCGAGGTACAATCTTGACAAATAAGCGTGCCGTTTTCCATTTTCCATAAATGACCCGCTATTTTTCTGCGCGAATAATCCTGATCATTTTTAATTCCTCGATGCATCAAAGAACTGAAGTCTCTATCGATATACAGGTGCTGCCCTTCCGCAACTTCTAGGTTCAAGCGAACTTGTTGTTCGTTTCTTGCTTGAGCAACTGAAGCAAGCCATTGGCTGTTAAGCAGCAAGTTTTTATTGTAATATTCAAATGGGTATGAAATTGCATTGGCATTCTCTCGAGCTCTTTTTTGGTTCCTCCCTTTTGCTTTTTTTTCTATCCTAAGCTGTGTAAGGTCGTCTTTACTTTGTGTAACGTTCAAACGAATTTCATCTAAAAGTAAATTCAATTCATCTTCATCATTATAGATTAAATGTGTAGCGTTGAAAATCAGTATTTCATTGTCGTATTGAACGGTGTTTAATCTAATCTGTAACGTATCCTTTGTGTCAATATCGATAAGCTCATTTTGAATCGTTCGTGCTGTAAATGCATTGGATCTGAACTCTCGTGCTATGGTAAAGGAGATCAGAAGTAGGGTTGTAATCCAAATGACTCCTAAGGTGTACTTGGTTGAATTATTCATCAACTTTCGTTTTGAAGTAAGTAGTCGAAGACCTAAAACAAAAATAAAAGTAAAAGGAATTCCTACTCCAAAAAGTAGCATTAAGGAGAATGCCCAAAGAGGAAGATCGGTATTCATGGTCAAGAATAAGATTTCATGAGGAATTTCAATAGAGCTGATAAATCCAAATATTGCAACACTAAAAAGTAATCCAATCAGCACAATGGTTGAAAAAAGGATCATAAAGAATCCGATAACTTTACTGGCAATACTAACTAAGAGTAAAATTAATCGCTCAAGCACTTCCGAAAACTTTATGGACTTTTTTTTTAAATCATCCCCTACTTTGGAATAGTCTACATTTTTTACTCTTTGGGTGACATCATCTAAACCCTCTTTTATTTTTTTTTCGATGTTCGAGATGTTTACGGGTTCTCCTTTCATTCTTAATTTTTCAGAAGTCGTTTTTGCTTCAGGAATAAGAGCCCATAATAAGATGTATACAAACACTACTCCGCCAATTGAAGAGAGTACAAGGATAATGAGGATCAAGCGAATCCAAACCCGATCAATTCCAAAGTAGTGCCCAAGACCACTTGCAACTCCTCCGATGATTCGTTCGTCTTTGTCTCGATATAGTTTTTTTTGAGCATTCGATTTTGAACTTTCCTCTGTTGTTTCTTCTTCGCTAATATCTTCTGGAGCACCTAATATTTCAATTACATCCTTGACGTTTTGTTCTGAGATAACATAGCCATCTCGAACAGCGTATTGTGAAAATAATTCTGCAATCCGAACTTCAATATCTTCTAAGATCTCTTGCTTTCCTTCGGTTTGGGCAAAACTTTTTTCTAGTTTATTTAAATAATTTTTTAAAAGTGCATAGGCATCGCTATCAATATGAAATAACGTGTGTGCTAAATGTATTGTAACTGTAGTGTTCATGGTTAAGATTTTTTGGTTAATGCAGTGACGGCTTTGTTTAGATCACTCCAGGAAGAATGGAGTTCCTCAAGGAATTTTTTCCCTACTTCGGTTATGGAGTAGTATTTTCTTGGTGGTCCAGATGTTGATTCTTCCCACCGATATTCTAATAAGCCCCCATTCTTCAGTCGAGTTAATAGGGGATAAAGAGTTCCTTCAACTACAAGCATTTTTGATTTCTTTAGGGTTTCTATGATTTCAAAAGAATACTTGTCTTTAGTGCTTAGTATTTTGAGGATACAAAATTCTAGGACACCTTTTCGCATTTGTGCTTTGGTATTTTCAATGTTCATAACTTTTCTAGGTGTAGGTGTTCATTATTTTTTTGCTTGAAGCGTGTCATTCTTGGTTGTTTACTATGCAAATATATGTTTTTAAGATAATACCATGCAATACATAGTAGCAATTTTAACATTTCTACAACATTTTTTTTTAAAAATCGCAACTACATTAGGCTAATCAAACCTAAGAATTATGAGCAATTATAAGTACTACACTACGATTTTGAGTAAGGTTAGTTTTGACAATGAGCTGTTTTCAAAAGAATATGAAAAGGCTTGCAGGGAGTTAAATGAGTCAGATTTACTTCGTTTGAAGCGATGGCGTCGTGTTTTTTTAAGCAAAAACCCACATTTAGAAATGATTTAAGGAGCAATTATTTGAACATCATCAAAGGCAATTGCACCTCGAACAACCCCACTAATACTTTCCTTTAGAGCTTCGATGATCTGAAGCTTCAATTGACTATTGGGGTAAATGATGCTGATCTCACGAGCTGGGGAGGGTGCCGGAAAGTGGATTACGTTTTTTGTATTCTTTTCAGAAAGATTGGAAGCATTTAAATAAGGAACGAGCGTCATTCCTAAACCTTCGTTTGCTAAGTTGACAAGGGTTTCAAAACTACCACTCTTCAGGTCGAATTGCTTATTCCTCCCACTTTTCACTACGGAACACATGGATAGGACTTGATTTTTGAAGCAGTGTCCGTCTTCGAGTAGCAATACATTTTCATTTTCTAGGTCCTCAATATTAATTTCATTACTTCCAGATAAGCGATGACTTTCTGGAATATAGGCTACAAATGGTTCGTAATATAAAGGACGTTCAATTATTGTTTCATGCTTCAGTGGAGTAGCGGCGATTCCAGCATCAAGTTTTCCGTCTGCAAGGTGTTCAATGATGCTTTCGGTTGTGAGTTCTTCGATTTTCAGGTTGACCTTGGGGTAAGCTTTTAGAAATGTATTGAGGAACATGGGGAGTAGGGTAGGCATTACTGTTGGAATGATACCCAAGCTAAATGAACCTCCAATAAACCCTTTTTCTTGGGCAACAACATCCTCCATGCGTTTGGATTCCGATATTATTTTACGAGCTTGAATAAGAATTTCTGATCCTACTTTAGTTAAACGGATGGGTTTCTTTGTTCTGTTGAAGATTTGAACCCCCAATTCGTCTTCTAATTTTTGAATTTGCATGCTTAACGTAGGCTGAGTAACAAAAGATTTCTCTGCAGCAAGGGTGAAGTTCCCTGCTTCTGCTACTGCTATCATGTATTTGAGTTGGGTGAGTGTCATTATGTGATAATCTTATTATTTATCAAATATAATAATAAAAAACTATATCAATCCAATATTTCGACTTTCATTTTGATGTTTTGTATTGGATTTTCTCGCCCATCAATCGGTTGTGCACAAATTTTATCAACTACCTCCATACCTCGAATAACTTTACCAAAGGGGGTGAAGTCTTGATCTAAATGATAAGCTCCCCCTTTCTGTTGAACTATAAAGAACTCGAATGGGGACGCTAGTTTGTGTGGATTATCTTCTTCGCTACTGGGAATAGAAATAACACCCCGATCGTGCTTGTGCCCCTTGTCGTTGTCCTGTGGTAAGAGATAACGTCCAATCTTTCTTCTTTTACGCCATGTTTTTGGATGATCTGAGTTTCCGCCTTGAATAACAAAGTCGGGAACAACGCGATGAAAAAAGGTATCATTAAAGTACCCCAGTTTTGTTAGGTAAATAAAGTTTGCCCTGTGGTAGGGTGTGTTGTCGAACAAAAGAATATCAATTGCTCCATAGGCAGTACTGATTCTTACCTTGTTTTCTTTGTGCTTCTGTTGGTACTCAAATAGAAATGGAATTGCCGTTTTCTCGTTCAGGTATTCGGCAGGTTCTTCAAGTAGAAGTTCTTTTTTTACAACTTTCTGCTTGGGTTCAGCTTTTTTTGTAGTATTTTTTATTTTTTTTGGTGGCTCTGTACAGCTCACTAAAATCAGCAGTACCATACTTAAAATGTTAAATTTTCTCATTACCCTATGCTGTTTACAAAATTCGAATCGCTTCTCCCAAAAGTAATGGATTTACCCTTACCCGGGATTGTAGCACAAAAAAAAATGGCACCCTTATTCAGATTACAAGAAATAATAGACAACCCTTTGAACGAGAATAAAGCGAAAAAAGCGGCTGTTTTAATTTTATTTTTTCCAGATGCAAAGGGCATCACCAATTTTGTTTTAATAGAACGGGTAGTCTATTCGGGTGTGCATTCGGGTCAAATTAGTTTCCCGGGAGGAAAGCGAGATCTTGGCGACAACACATTTTGGGATACGGCACTACGGGAAGCTCAAGAAGAGGTTGGTATTGCGTATTCTGATGTAGAAAAGATTAAAGAATTATCAAGGTTTTATATTCCCCCGAGTAATTTTATTGTTCACCCTTTTGTAGGTTTTGTGAGGAGTAGACCTACTTTTGTAAAAGAGATTAAGGAAGTTGAAAAGATCATCGAGGTCCCTCTTTCTAAGCTTTTAGATTCTGTAAATGAAACCAAGGGAACCGTTTCTACTTCTTATGTGGGCGAAATTAATGTTCCCATGTATGTTTTTGAAAATATTCAAGTATGGGGAGCTACTGCCACAATTCTTGCAGAAATGAAAGAATTGATTCTGATTGCACTGAAAGAATAATGTTATATTTACTCGATTATTTAGATTATGGGAATACTAAAAAGAAACCCTTTCGGGCATATACTTTTCTTAAAAAAAATGTTGATCCGCTACCTGGGCATAATGTCTCATCGCAGGTACAGAGGTTTCAATCAGTTGCATATTGAAGGCTCAGAAATTATTAAAAATTTGCCCGATCAAAATGTACTTTTTGTATCCAATCATCAAACTTATTATGCAGATGTAGTTGCCATGTTCCACGTGTTTAACGCAAGTTTAAGTGGTCGCCTCGACAGCATTAAGAATGTGGGATACCTTTGGAATCCGAAATTGAATATTTATTATGTTGCCGCAAAAGAGACCATGAGCGACGGACTTTTGCCAAAAATACTAGCCTATGCAGGTTCTGTTTCTATTGAGCGAACTTGGCGTGAAGCTGGAAAAGATATTAACCGACAGGTCAAATTCAGTGACATCTCCAATATTGGGAAGGCACTGGATGATGGGTGGGTAATCACTTTTCCACAAGGAACAACCAAGCCCTTCAGACCCATGCGGAAAGGAACTGCCTTCATCATTAAGAAATATAAACCCGTAGTAGTACCAATTGTCATCGACGGTTTCAGAAGATCGTTTGATAAAAAGGGACTTATGATTAAGAAAAAGGGTATTCTGCAGTCCATGGTAATAAAAGAACCGCTAGCCATTGATTACGACAATGATTCCGTAGAATCCATCTTGGAGAAAATCGAATATTCTATAGAACAACACCCTTCGTTTTTAAAGGTTTTATCAGCCAAAGAAATCGAAGAACAAGAAGCGTTGAATAAAAAAAGAGAGTGGTAGTTTTTAGTCTTCAATTTGATTGAGCTCTTGAATGTGTCTTTTAAGCTTAAAGAAATACCGTCCATAGATTAGGTAATAAAACCCAATGAGTACTGCTAATACTAAAATCATGATTATGATGATGAAAACTACCATTTGTATGATTGATCCCTCCCCTCCAGTTTCTTGATTTAACAGATGTATGTAGTTTTCGTCATAGCGGAATGCATTGATCAAAACAACTCCCAAAAAGACGATAAACACTCCTAGGTTATAGAGGATGTATTTATTGACAGATTTTCTTGATTTAATGATGGTTTCAATCAGAATAGAAATGGAATCAGAGGCTTTTATTTTATTGTAATTTAAGTAAAATTGAATCATGAAGTAGGAAAGGATCACATATCCTAGAATACTGATTATGATAGAAAATTCATATAGATGAATACTTCTGTAGTAATCAAAAGCTTCAAAGTAATCAGGAATTAAAAAAGGAAATAAAAGGTAAGCAAAGAATTCTACACAACTGAATATAAAAATCCACTTGATGGAAGAAATCGATTTCTTTTGCGTCAATGCATACAGTTCTTCCTTTGATAGTTGTAGGTCAAACCTTTGATTTTTCCATTCTTGCTTTAATGCATCCAGTTTATTCATAGCTTTATTACTTCAGCATTGTTTTTAATTTTCTTTTGAGTCGGCTAATTTTTACACGTGCATTTACTTCTGATATCCCGAGGGTTTCAGCAATTTCAGCATATTTTTTATCTTCCAAATACAATAAGATCAACGCCTTTTCTATTTCAGAAAAGGTTTCTATTTTTTCATAAAGCCACCGAATTTGAATTTCTTTGGTGTCGTCATATTCTTCATACGCTTTCAATTCTGGAAGCATCGATATATCTTCACTTAGAATCGTTTTTTTGTTTTTCCGATAAAGTGTGATTGTAGTATTCAACCCTACGCGATACATCCAAGTGGTAAACTTAGATTTCCCAGCGAAACTAGGGAATGACTTCCACAATTGAATACTGATCTCTTGAAAGAGATCTTTCTGACTTGCATCATCATAAGTATAAATGCGACAAATTTTGTGAATGATGTTTTGATGCTCCTTAAGCAACTCCAAAAAATCATTTTCACTCAAACGCATGTACTTGTTATTCTAATTAGTGGGACAAAAAATGTTTTTGTTACAAAAAAACACAATTTCTATTCAATAATACCGGCACAGCTTACTCGTACACCTGCAGCTCCAGAGGGCTGAGAAGTTAGGTCATCGGCTCCCTGGTGTACGATAATGGCTCTACCTACAAGGTTTTTATCTGCATCATCACAACCAATACACCACTGATCTGTGCTGAATGTGATCATACCATGGCCGCTATCATCAGCAGTAAAGTTACCGATATCGCCACGGTGGTATCCGGCAGCGTCTCCCCAAGCACCGTGGGGTTGAAAGGTTGGATTCCAGTGTCCACCAGCTGACTTTCCGTCTACTGAACTACAATCTGCTTTTTCGTGAATATGGATGGCATGAACACCTGAGTCCAATCCGTTGATGTGTGCTTCTAGGGTAACTTGGCCGTCTTTCTCAGTTAAAAAAACCATCCCAGAGGCTGTGCTTCCACTTTTAGCCTCCAGAGAAAATTTGAGTTTCTTTTCTGTTTTTTGGTGCATTTGATGCGGCTTGTCGTGTAAAACAGTGCTTTTATGAGCTTCTACTTTTGCTTTGACTTCTCCAGGAGCTCCTTCAATTACTTGAACATCTTCATTTAAAACTCCATTTTTATCAGTAATTGTTGTGACGGTTGCTCGAAGAAGGGTATCATTGATTTTTTTCATTTCAATAGAAACTTCAGCGTGCTTTTCTTTTTTTGGTTTTGTTTCACAAGAAACCAATAAAGAAGCAGTTAATACACTGGCGAAAAGGATGGATGTGATTTTCATAATGTGTTTTATTTTTCGGAATAAAGTTAGAAAAAAATGAATACCTGTCCTTTGTAAAAGGCATTTATCTGTTTTTAATTTTAAGATCGGTTTATAATTTTACAAGAAAACGTATAAAACTCAAAAACACTATATTTACAAAAAAAAATTGCGCACAAAAATATCACTTTTATTCTCTTTGATGTTGTTGCTTAGTTGTAAGACTATGTATAAAACACTCCCTTTTTCTGAAACACCAATCCCAGAGGCACCTGATTATACCAGTAACGAATCCTGGGCGGTTCTCCCTGGTCAATATCCAGAAGAGCTGGTGTCAATAAGCGGTAAGTCATCTGAAAGTGACATAGATGTATTTTTTGTATACCCTACATTGTTAACAGACAAAAAAGACTACTCTTGGAATGCTGATTTAAATCGGGAGGATATCCGAAAGAATGTTCTTACGAAATCTGTAAAGTTCCAAGCATCAAGTTGGGCTAAGGCGGGAAATATATACGTTCCTTTTTACCGACAATCCCATTACAAGACCTATGTAGAGCCATTCGACTTGGAAGGTCCAGCCTCTTGGAAAATTGCTTATCAGGATGTTTCAGCGGCATTTTTGTATTACTTAGAGCATTACAATAAAGGCAAGGGAATTATCATAGCCGGTCATAGTCAAGGAAGTATTATGGCTAAAGAATTAATCAAAGATTTTTTTGATGGTAAAGACCTGCAAGATCAATTAGTAGCAGCTTATTTGCCAGGAGTTCGCGTCAAAGAAAATGAATTGGGTTCGATACAGCCCATGTTCCAACCCGAGGCTATTGGTGGTTTTGTAAGCTGGAATACCTATAAGAAAAAAAAGTATCCTAAGACTTACGAACAATGGTACAAAGGGGGGGTGACTACAAATCCTATTACTTGGGATGAACGGGTTAAAACATCAAGATTCGAACATTTAGGAACCTTAAATTCTGATGGAGAAATTTATGATAAAGCAATCGGGATTGAAGTTGTTGACGGGTTAATCTGGTCTACGGTCCCACGTATTCCCAAACGTTTCTTCCTTTCTTTTATTAAAAGCTACCATTTTGCCGATGTAAACTTATTTTGGAAAGACATTGAAGTAAACGCCCAATTACGTGCAAAAAAGTGGTTGGAACTTCAAAAAGCGAACTAATGTTGAACGAACTACTCGAGCGTTGTAAGGGGGAATGGCAACTCGCTCTTTCGCAAAGAAATCACCCCTATCGTTTTTTTGTTTTAGGTACCACCAGTGATTCCCGACCCGAATTAAGAACCGTTGTTTTAAGGGACTATAATCCAGAGTCAATGGAGTTCACAATTTACACAGATGCTCGTTCGAGCAAAGTTTCTAGTTTAAATAACAATGAAGCGGTCGAAATTCTTTTTTATAATCCAGAAAAACTGACCCAAGTTCGCATTCAAGCCCAATGTGTATTAAAAGAGCGAGACGATACATTGTTTAGGGAACAAGCATTGGCCTCGCAAAAAGATTACACAACAGTACTAGCTCCAGGGAGTCGGATCGACTCGGTGTCTTCTACTTCTTTTCTGCAGGAAGAACACCATTTCATGAAACTTGTTTTCCGGGCTACACAACTTGATTATCTCGAATTGAGACGCCCCGTTCATATTCGTGCGTTGTTCAAAAAAGTAAAGGAAAGCTGGATAGGCGAATTTAGAACACCCTAAAGCCATTTGTTAGATTATTTTTTGTAATTTTTAATTTTAAAAATAGTCTTATGAAATCAAAAAAACTCAAATCCAATTCAAGAAGAAGTTTCTTGAAAAAAGGACTTCTTGCTTCCTCTATAATGATTGTTCCAAGACATGTACTTGGAGGATCAGGATATCTTGCTCCTAGCGACCGTTTGAGTATTGCTGGAATTGGAGTAGGCGGAAAAGGAAGAAGTGATATTATCAATGCTTCAGTTCAAGGGCGTGAACGTGTTGTTGCCTTGTGTGATATCGATCCTAGCGGAACACATGGTGTTTTAGACACCATCAAAGATTTTCCCAAAGCAAACTTTTATACTGATTTCAGAAAACTACTAGACACGGAAAAAGACCTTGATGCCATAACAGTTTCAACTCCCGATCACACCCACGGAGTAATTGCTATGGAAGCTATGAACCGCGGAATTCATGTATATGTTCAAAAACCCCTCACGCACAACATCAAAGAAGCACGTTTACTCACTGAAACTGCTCGCGCAAACAAGATGGTAAGTCAGATGGGAAACCAAGGGGCTTCAAATCCAGCTCAAGTTCAAGTTCAAGAATGGGTAAATGCGGGACTCATCGGAAAGGTTTCTGAAGTAAAAGTATGGACCAACCGACCGGTCTGGCCTCAGGGGATTCCCAAACCACAACCCGATCCGCAGAACAAGCCGGGTAACCTCGCTTGGGATCAATGGTTAGGTCCTGCATCGGAAACGCCTTATAGTTCTTCTTTGCATCCATTCAACTGGCGCGGCTGGTGGGAATATGGAACTGGAGCATTAGGCGATATGGGCTGCCACTTAATTGATATTCCTTTTCGTGCACTTGGACTGCACTACCCAACCGCAGTAGAATGCAGTGTCGGAAGTGTCTACACACAAATGTGGGTAGCAGAGCATTTGCCAGAAGGATGTCCACCTTCATCTTTGGTAACCCTTAATTTTGACGCAACCGAAAAGAACCAAACCCCTATAGTGATGACTTGGACCGATGGAGGAATTCGTCCTCCACATCCGGATCTAATTCCATCTACGGAAGACATTGGAGAACCTGGTGGGGGTAACGGTGTCTTGATGATTGGAGAACACGGAATCATCAGTACGGGTGTCTATGGTCAATATCCAAAATTATTTAGAAAAGGAGAAGAAACCCTAAGCTTTAAACAGCCAAAAAGCAAAGAACTTGAATTTGGACACCAAAGACAATGGATCGATGCCATAAAAGCCGGATTCAATAGCGATGAACACAAAGCATTGACTTCTTCATTCGATTATTCAGGGCCGCTTAGCGAAACGGTGTTGATGGGTAATATTGCTATTCGGAGCTATTTACTTCGAAAAGGAAGTAATCGGGATATGGAATACTACGGGCGCAAAAAACTACTGTGGGACGGATCTCAAATGAAAATAACAAATTTAAAAGATGCCAACCAGTTTGTCGGTCGAGAATATCGCAAAGGGTGGGAACTATAGAAAAAAATAAATGAAGAACAACGTAATATGGATTACCGGAGCATCTTCTGGAATTGGAGCAGAATTGGCAAAACAATATGCTAAAGAAGGAGCTCTACTTATTTTATCGGCACGGCGTGAAAAGGTATTGCAAGAGGTTAAAAGCTCTTGTGAGCATCCAGAAAACATCACTGTTTTGCCTTTAGATTTGAAGGATTTTAATTCAATGCCACAGTATGTCGAAAAAGCACTTGCGGTCTATGGCTCCATTGACCTCTTAATCAATAATGGAGGGGTGAGTCAACGATCCCTTATTGCCGATACTAAAATTGAAGTATATCAAGAATTGATGGATATTAATTATGTGGGAACCGTAGCACTAACCAAAGCGTTGTTGCCTTATTTTATTGAGCGAAAAAAGGGTCATTTTGCAGTGGTGACCAGTGTAATGGGGAAATTTGGTTCTCCCTTCCGTTCTGGATATTGTGGAGCAAAACATGCGTTACATGGCTTTTTTGATGTATTGCGTATGGAACACCAAAAAGATAATGTTGATGTCACGTTGATATGTCCGGGCTTTGTCCAAACCAACGTTACAATCAATGCGCTAACGGGAACTGGAGCGCGCTTGAATCATGATGATCCTGGAACAAAGAATGGACTTGAAGTTGCTTTCTTTTGTAGAAAAATGATTCGAGCAATCCGTAATAAAAAATGGGAAGTGTCTTTCGGAAAGAAAGAAAAGCTAGGTGTTTTTGTCAAGCGATTCTCCCAAAAATTACTGCACGCAATCGTAATACGTTCGAATGTGCGTTAATATTGATAACCCTAAATCATAATCACTATGAAAAATGAAAACAAAATACAAAGACGCGATCTTATTAAAACACTTGCTGTTGGAGCAACAACAGCTTTCATTGGCTCAGGATTCACCAAACTTGATGCGCAAGAAGTATCGAATCAATTGAAAGGCAATATCAATCATTCCTTATGCCAGTGGTGTTATCCAGATCTTAGTTTAGAGGAACTTTGTGAAGTAGCGAAAGAATTTGGTTTGATGGGAATCGATTTAATAGGACCAAGCGGATGGGATACGCTAAAAAAACACAAGCTTGTTTCGACCATGTGTAATGGTGCAGAAATAAGCCTTACCGAAGGATTCAATGACCCTCAGTACCATCCGGTGCTGATTGAAAATTACACCAAGAACATCAAACTTGTAGCAGAAGCTGGATTTACCAATCTTATCTGCTTCAGTGGGAATAAGCGGGGAATGGACGACGAAACTGGTTTGCAGAATTGTGTTCAAGGTTTACAACAGATCCTTCCTTTAGCAGAAAAATTAGGCGTAGTTATTCAAATGGAATTATTCAATTCTAAAGTTGATCATCCCGATTATATGTGCGACAATTCTGCCTGGGGAATTGAGCTTTGTAAGCGACTCGATTCACCTAATTTTAAATTACTCTATGACATCTACCACATGCAAATTTCGGAAGGTGATATCATAAGAACAATAACCGATAACCACCAATATTTTGGACATTACCATACCGCTGGAGTTCCAGGAAGAAATGAAATTAATGACACCCAAGAATTATTTTATCCAGCAATAATGAAGGCAATTGTAGCATCTGGTTATGAAGGAGTTGTTGCTCAGGAATTTATCCCGAAAAATGAAAACCCATTAGAATCCTTAAAAGAATCTATTTTAATTTGTGATGTTTAAAGTATATTCTAGGCAATAAGTTCAGTCTAAAGTTTCTTATATTTGTATTACTATATAAATCATTATGAAACTGCATAACCTTTATTTAATCGCTCTAACCTTGTTTTTAGCTTCCTGCGGATCATCTGGGTCCGGTTTAGATCCTCACCTTAGTGTCGACGAGATAAGGGAGTTGCAACAAGAATTAGAAATTGATCTTGTTGGTAAGTGGAAACTCAGAAGACCCACTGGATCCATTTCAAACAAAACGTTTACAGCAACAAATAATTGTGATGTAACACAAATAGAATTTATTGAAAACAACACCTATTTACTTAATATAAGCTATACTGCTGCTGGTTCTTCCGAGTTGCGTTATCAAACCTTTAAAGGAAAGTTCGATCTTATTTTTAAAGAGTCCGATACAGAAGTTGTGATCGAGCGTTTGGTTCTTATGGGTGCAGATTATGTATCGAGCGGTGCGGTTCCTCTTGAAGGATCTGTTGCTACAATATCTGAAATTGTAATTGATGCTAGCGGTGAAGATATTTCTTTTAGTATCCAACTGGGACAGGACACAGCTGCAACTTGTTTAACCGATTCTGCAATTTCTTTAACGGGTGATAAAGAAGAGAAATTAGAACCCAACGCTCCAGAGGACAGTAATCATTTCAAAATTCAACAAGACTGGAGATTGATCAGTTTTACAGTAAATACAGAAGAAAACAACGAAATCAACAGCCTATGTTACCTTCTTGCAGAAAATTTTTATGACCGATGTTATAATCAGGAGACCCAAGAATTTGATCCGAATTGTCCTCAGTCTACAACCTTGACCTTATTATTCTCAGGTTACGGCACGTATCTATTGGCGTATTACGATGGATCTGGTGGGATGATTTCAAGCGAAGAAGGGGAGTGGCGCTGGATGTCTGACACAGAAATTCCGTATAGTGTTATTCAAGTTCGTTTTGAAAATGATTCTTGGGAAGATTCAGATGCTGTTGAGATCGCTCAATTAAATGAAAGTTCTCTTTTGGTTCAAGAATTTAATAGTGAAGACGGTACTTCAGCTGATGATGAGATTGCAGTCTATAATTTTCAGTTGGCAAGCCTTCCCTTTG
>DLQQ01000082.1:1807-4741 GCA_002477625.1 Candidatus Arcticimaribacter sp. UBA7428 | reverse complement strand
AGAGAGACATAGCCTAAGCCTACCTTTTGCAGAGGTAAAAGTTTTTTGACGAGTTTAGCTTGCGCATGCTCTTCAAAGAAAGCTATCGCATCATCGACCGTCAATCCGAGGATATCATCAATGGATTTCCCTTCAAATTTCACTTCTCGTACTTCCTTTTTAAAGCGTCTTCCTTTGCAATGCTCACAGAGAAGAACAACGTCGGCCATGAATTGCATTTCAATAGTTACAGTTCCTTCTCCTTTGCACGCTTCACAGCGACCACCATCTACATTAAATGAAAAATGCTTGGCTTGATAGTTTCTCATTTTCGAAAGCTGAAGACCGGCAAATAAAGCGCGGATATCGTCGTAAGCTTTTATATAAGTTACCGGATTGGAACGAGAAGAGCGACCAATAGGGTTTTGATCTATAAACTCAACATGTTTGATGGAACTGTAGTTGCCATCTAGTTTTGTGAATTGCCCTGGTTTTTCAACGAAAATATCCAATTCACGTTGTAGGGCTGGGTAGAGTATTTTTTTAACCAGCGTGCTCTTACCACTTCCCGAAACACCTGTGACTACGGTCATTGAGTTTAGTGGGAAATGAGCTGTAATGTTTTTTAAATTATTTTCACGAGCGCCAACAACTATAATTTGCTCCTTATTCGTTCTGCGAATGGGCGGAACTTCAATTTTCAATTGACCTCTAAGGTATTGTGCTGTAAGGGATGAGGATTTTAGTATGGTTGCCATAGTACCCTGTGCAACTACTGCTCCACCTAAAGTTCCGGCTTCTGGCCCCATGTCAATAATACAATCTGCGGCTTGCATGATTTCTTCATCGTGTTCTACAACAAGAACAGTATTTCCGAGGTCTCGCAGTTTTTTTAGAATCTTGATCAAGCGTTCGTTATCACGCGAATGCAACCCTATACTGGGCTCATCTAAAATATACATAGAACCTACCAAGCTACTCCCCAGCGAGGTTGCTAGGTTGATTCTCTGTGATTCACCACCAGAAAGAGAATTTGATTTTCGGTTCAATGTCAAATATCCTAAGCCGACGTCCTTGATGAAATTCAATCGGCTTTTAATTTCTATGAGTAAACGATCAGCTACTTCTTGTTGTTGGGGAGATAGGGTAATGGTGTTGAAAAACGCTAAGAGGTCGTCTAAAGGCTCATTGACTAACTCGGATAAACTCTTGCCATTAACTTTTACGTAGGCTGCTTCTGGCTTCAATCGGGCTCCTTGACAAGAATCACAATGGGTTTTTCCACGGTATCGAGACAGCAGCACTCGGTTTTGAATTTTATAATTTTTTGCTTCTATTTTTTTAAAAAAAGCATTAAGTCCGGTGAAATAAGAATTTCCGTTCCACAACAAATTTTTGTGCTCCTGATCCAGTTCAAAATAGGGCTTATGAATCGGGAAGTCGAAACGATAGGCATTGTTGATTAACTCCTCATAGAATTTCCGCATACTACTTCCTTTCCAGGGAGCAATCGCTTCTTCATAGATAGAAAGCCCAGTATTTGGGATAACTAACTCTGGATCAATTCCGATAACATCTCCGTAGCCTTCGCATACGGGACAAGCTCCAAATGGATTGTTGAAACTGAATAAATGTACATTGGGAACAGCGAATTGAATTCCATCGGCTTCAAAATTATTAGAGAATTCTTTTCTGCTTTTCCCATCTAGGGATACTACAGAACAAACGCCATTTCCTTCGAAAAAAGCAATTTCAATTGCATCAGAAAGTCGGTTTTTAAAATCTTCATCTTTTTTTAATACGATACGATCAACAACCAATTCAAAAGTCTTGGGTGGTTTTTCGGCAATGTCGTCTAATCGCAGCATTTTTCCTTCAGAATAGATGCGTGCAAATCCTTGTTGGATTAAAATTTTAACCACATCTTTTTGACTTCTTTTCTGGGTATTTGCTACCGTAGTCAATAGCAGTAGTTTGCTGTTTTCTTCTAATGAAAAGATGTGATTTACAACATCGGTGACACTGTCTTTTTTGACAACTGTATTTGAAATGGGGGAGTAGGTAACCCCAACGCGAGCATATAATAGCTTCAGGTAGTCGTAGATTTCTGTTTTAGTCCCGACTGTAGATCTTGGATTCGAAGAGTTTACTTTTTGTTCTACGGCAATTGCCGGTGCAATTCCCTTGATTTGGTCTACTTTGGGTTTGTTTAGCCTTCCCATGAATTGGCGTGCATAAGAGGATAAGCTTTCTACATAACGGCGTTGTCCTTCTGCATAAAGCGTATCGAAAGCCAAGGATGATTTTCCGGAACCCGAGAGGCCCGTAATAACGGTAAGCTTGTTTCGTTCTAAGGCAACATCAACGTTTTTAAGGTTGTGTAACTGAGCCCCCAAGATGATGATATGATCTTTGGGATCTAATGTTCTAAGGTCTTGCATACTAAAAATGAAGGGGGAAAGATACGATTTATAGGTTCAATTTTATGGCTGCTGATGACATATCTTATTATATTTTTCGGATCAAAAGTTTACCGCCCTGAAGATTGACTATTAAGATACAATTGTTCCACTTTGGTTCGTGCCCAGGGAGTTCTTCTCAAGAACTTTAAACTCGATTTAATCGAGGGATTATCCGTAAAACAACGGATTGTGATTCGTTCTCCCAAGTCTTCGAAGCCGTATTCATCAACTAGATGTTCCAGTATATCGGCTAATTTGACACCATGCAATGGGTTGTTTGGCTGCGATTCTATTTCTGCTGACATCGGATTGAATTTAATTCGCTAAGATAAGAGAATTCCTTTCTTGAATGGGGGCTTTATCCTTTTTCAGGTTTTGGGTAAAAACATCGAAAAGGTATTGGGATTATTGTAGTATGGAAAAATATTTCTATATTTGTTTTAATAAAATTTATACATATACAACAAAGTTACTTTTAAATTTATCGAAAACC
>DLQQ01000082.1:0-1663 GCA_002477625.1 Candidatus Arcticimaribacter sp. UBA7428 | reverse complement strand
ATTTTTCAAGACACCTTCATTAAAGTAATCCGAACACTTAAAAGAGGGGTGTACCAAGAAGAAGGAAAGTTTTTGCCTTGGGTCATGCGTATATCGCACAACTTAGTAATCGATCATTTCAGAAAAAGTAACCGTATTCCGATTTTTGAAAGCAAAGATAACTTTGATATTTTCCAAATCATTGGTGATGACGTTCCAAATGTCGAAAGCAACATGATTGACAAACAAGTTGTTGAAGACTTACAAAAACTGATTACCGAATTGCCTGATGATCAGCGTGAAGTTCTTACAATGCGCTTATATAAAGACATGAGTTTCAAGGAAATTGCTGAATCTACAGGAGTCAGTATCAATACTGCTCTGGGGCGTATGCGATACGCAGTAATCAATATTCGTAAACTTATTACTGAACACCAGATCGTTTTGTCTGCTTAGGTATACGATTTTTGTTTTTTTTACGTTCTTTATATGTAACGAATATATATGGAACAAGATTACTCCAAAAAAAAATCTGAAATAATAACTGAGGGTCCTAGTGACCTGTCCGTAAAACGTATCCTTACTTTTTCTAAAGCATTCAAAACGATGAACACTTCTGAGGATCCGATTAAGCCTAAAAAATAGACGGTTATTGACCTATTATTTTTTTTCAAATGCTTTCAAAACAGATTTTCTTCCTATTGTTCTTGTAATAATATCCTCCTCTATTTTCCATCCACGTGCAGGCGAATACTCTCTTCCATACCAAATAATTTGTAAGTGTAAATCATTCCAACATTCCCTTGGGAATAGTCTTTTTGCATCCCGCTCCGTTTGAACTACATTGGTTCCTTTAGAGAACCCCCAGCGAAATAATAATCTGTGAATATGGGTGTCTACTGGAAAGGCAGGAACTCCAAAGGCCTGTGCCATAACCACCCCAGCAGTTTTATGGCCGACAGCCGGAAGGGCTTCTAGTGCTTCAAAATCTTGGGGAACCTTTCCATCATGCTTATCTAAGAGAATGTGCGACAAGCCATGAATACCTTTAGATTTCATAGGGGATAAGCCAACGGGTTTTATTATTTCACGAATCTCATCTACCGTGAGTTTAATCATTTCTTGAGGAGTATCGGCACGTTCGAAAAGAAGAGGCGTTATTTTATTGACACGGACATCGGTGCTTTGTGCTGACAACAAAACTGCAATTAAGAGTGTGTACGGATCCTTATGATCCAGTGGTATTGGAATTTCAGGATATAAATCCTGAAGGGTTTTCATCGTAAATGCTACTTTTTCTTTTTTGGTCATTTGGACTGGATTTCAGAGGTTTAGTTTTTATTTAAACAAAACAATCTCTTCTGGGTTATTTCACTGTTTATTCTTTTTGTAATTTAGAAAAAAATAACAAATGAATACACTTAAAGTAGGCGATTTAGTTCCAAATTTTAGTTGCGCCGATGAAAAAGGAATCCTACACAATTTAGAAGATTATAAAGGTAAAAAGTTGATTGTTTTCTTTTACCCAAAAGCAAGTACTCCGGGCTGTACAGCTGAAGCTTGTGATTTACGCGATCATTACCAAGAACTCAAAAACGCGGGTTATAGTTTGCTTGATTCCAATTAAGGCTTTGATCTCTTCAATAATCTCCAAGCGTTTTTCCAAGGAGTGGTTTTATATTAA
>DLQQ01000064.1:4984-5768 GCA_002477625.1 Candidatus Arcticimaribacter sp. UBA7428 | reverse complement strand
ATAGGTATTGCGCACCATAAATTCTTTTAGAATATCATTCTGGATCGTTCCCGATAGGTATTCAGGGCTTACCCCCTGCTCCTCTGCGGCAACAATATAAAAAGCCATGATGGGCAATACCGCACCATTCATGGTCATGGATACGGACATTTTATCTAATGGAATTTGATCGAATAACAGCTTCATGTCTTCTACCGAATCAATAGCGACGCCTGCCTTTCCAACATCTCCCTGTACTCGTTCATGATCACTGTCATAACCGCGATGAGTAGGCAAGTCAAAAGCAACCGAAAGTCCTTTTTGACCCATGGCTAAATTTTTCAAATAAAACGCATTGCTTTCTTCGGCAGAGGAAAATCCAGCATATTGTCTAATGGTCCACGGACGACGAACATACATGGAACTATAAGGGCCTCTTAAAAAGGGTGGGATTCCGGCAGAAAACCCAAGATGTGATAGCGGCTCTTTTTGGGGGCTTGCAGTCTTAGGAATTGAAATTCCTTCGGCGGTTAAAAACAAGTCTGGTGCTTTGTTCTGCTTTTCTTTAGCAACAGAAGTAAGGTCCATTTTCGAAAAATCTTTACGCTTATTTTCCATAGGCTTGTTCTAATTTTTCTGATAATCGCTTGGACTGTACGGGTTTTATTAAAGCTTGTTTCTTTATTTTTCTTTCTGGAATGTTCCTAATTGTTTTCGGGGCATCAAAATCTTGATAGCGATTTACTCCAACCAACACCAGGGCTCCAGAATCGAATAAGGCTTGTTCTTTTTGCGCAGCATGATG
>DLQQ01000064.1:2624-4809 GCA_002477625.1 Candidatus Arcticimaribacter sp. UBA7428 | reverse complement strand
TTGATTTTGAGCAATTCGATCCCCAAATGCATTGGGAGGATTGAACGTTACATCATAGGGAAGGTTGTTTATTATATCCGCACCTCCAAGTATTGCAGCCATCATAGCCGCTGTAGAACGCAGCATATTGACATTGTAATCTTGTAGCGTCAGGTTTCGAGTAGAAGGTTCTGCAATTACTTTGAATGTAATTTTAAAATCATAAGCTGAACCAATCGAAGTAAAAACCGTTTTCAAGGCTTGAATCTTAGCGATTTCAAAAAAGTAATTACTACCCAATGCAAGATGAAACAACACCTCAACCTCTTCTTCCCTGGCTGAATGTATTTCAGACAAATAATCTACTGCCTGACTTAGCGAAAATGCTAGTTGTTGCACGATTGTGGCTCCAGCATGCTGATGAATACGATTATCTACATACAGGCGGGTTTGAAGTTCTTTGAAACCAAACAACTGGCTCCATACTGTTAAATCTGAATGCTGATCGACAAACCAATTCCCAGTTTGTGCTAGGTTTGTGATCGGGTCAAAAAGAAAAATAACGTTCGTTCTATCTTTAAAGCTAGCGTGAAGTAAATCAATGCGCTCAGCAGAAAGATCACAAGCGACTTGGATGTAAAGAGTAGTTTGAATGCACTCCAGCGCTTTCGAAAAGGTATCGATGGATAAATCCGAATCTGTCAACCGCAAAAGAAGTACTTCTACATCGGATTGTACAGCGGCTTTACAAGAGCGGATAACAGCTTCTATGTCTTGCTCGACTTGGATTGTGTGTGCCGAATACCATTGCTCTGGAAAGGCATTGATGATTTTCTTTTGCGCTTTAGAATTTCGATCATAAACCGGTTTTATGGTTATTCCTTCTAAAGATTCCCAACAAAGGGTCGACTCAAAATCGAAGCTTTTCAAATCCTTTTGAATTTGATCTCGCACCTCCTGATCGGTTGATCCTTTAAATTCTGAAAACAAATGCTGCTTCATTGAATAAATACAATTTTTAGTCTTTTATTTTTATAGTAGACTGACGCTCTCTATTGAGGTGCAGCTGGGTAACATCCGGTCTTGAATAATGCCCAACGGGATCAAAATTCTGACGTTCTTCATACACACGATCCAATTGAATTTCTGAATGAAAAACACCTTCGGTATGGAGCTGTGGCTCTAAGAGCCAACTCCCATCGGGATTCGCAACACAGGAACCTCCGTTGGCTAATTGTTCAGGGGCGGCGGCTAAAAGCTCTTCTATATAAGGTGTGTCTGTTGGAAAGTCAGTTTTATGCATCAAGGAACTTACTGAAATTACATAGGATCTACTTTCACGAGCAATAAAACGAGTAATGTCTTTGGTATTGTGGTCACTTCCTGGCCAAACGGCACAATGAACATTTTCGCCCATTCCGTATAGCGCAGCTCTGGGCAGGGGCATCCAATTTTCCCAGCAATTCAATCCACCTACCGTGAACCCTTCCAAAGGATGTACTTGTAGTCCATTTCCATCGCCAGGAGCCCAGGTGAGACGTTCGTCATAAGTAGGTTGTAATTTCCTATGTACGCTACAAATAACACCCTGCTCATTGATATAAACTAAAGAGCAAAATAAGCTGTGCCCACCCCGATTGGTTGCGCGTTCAATGACGCCTACATAAACTGCCATGGTATGTTCTTTTGCTAAAACACAAAGCTCATCAATATCACCATCTTCAATATTCACTGCATTTTGAGCGTAATGTGCATGCAAGCTCTTATTGATTTTTAAATCCCATTTCGCACCATCGGTCAATGCCAACCAAAACGGATAACCGGGTAAAAGCCCCTCACCAAAAACAAGCAGCTGTGCTTTTTCTTTGGCAGCCTGGAGCATGGCTTCTTTTATCTTATCCAAAGTCTTTTTCTTATTCAGCCAAACAGGAGCAATCTGCGCTAGGGCTACTTGTAGTGTTTTCATTTAAAAAATTATTTAGGTAAATATAGGGATATAATTTGCTCCCTAATGCCTTTACATTCATGTTCCATTCTAGAGTCTTGGGATGCATGCTGGGGTTAAAAGTTCAATACTATTCTAAAAACAATAAAAATATAGTACCTTGGAATACAATATCAATATCATGGAAGTAACTACACTTTATCAAAAGCAAAAAACATTTTTCAATACACAGGCAACCTTAGATGTTTCATTTAGAAGAGC
>DLQQ01000064.1:927-2529 GCA_002477625.1 Candidatus Arcticimaribacter sp. UBA7428 | reverse complement strand
AGTGAAATTAAAAAAGTACTCAACAAACTCCATACTTGGACCAAAACACAACGTGTTTCTGGCTCCATATTAAATTATCCAACCCAAGATTATTTAATTCCCGAGCCCTATGGTTGTACGCTGCATATAAGTCCGTGGAACTATCCTTTTCAGCTTGCCGTAACCACTGTAATTGGTGCTGTTGCAGCAGGAAATACAGTCGTCCTCAAACCCTCGGAATACGCACCCCATACTGCCCAAATTATAGAGGAGCTTATAGCCGAAGCCTTCAGTCCAGATCACGTTCATGTCGTTCAAGGCGATGCTAAAGTTTCAACAGAATTACTAAAACTACGTTGGGATTATATCATGTTCACAGGGAGTACTCCGGTTGGTAAAATAATAGCCAAAGCAGCTGCAGAACACCTAACGCCTTATACACTCGAACTTGGTGGAAAAAGCCCTTGTATTGTAGATGAAACTGCCCCCATAAAGCTGTCTGCAAAAAGAATCGTTTGGGGGAAGTATGTAAACTGTGGACAAACCTGTATTGCACCTGACTACATACTCGTTCATCGCTCAAAAACGGAAGCGCTTACTGAGGCCTTGATTCATGAAATCAAAAAAGCCTTTGGGGATGATCCACAAGAATCCTTTAGCTACGGGAGAATAATTAACAAGAAACATTTGTTGCATCTAACCAACATGCTCAAAGATGCATCGATCGCGCACGGAGGAACGGTCAGTGAAGAGGATTTATATCTTGAGCCTACCCTAATCAGGGAACCCGATCTAGACAGTGAAGTCATGAAAAAAGAAATTTTCGGACCCCTCCTACCCATTATAAGCTATACAAATGAAGAGGATTTAAAACCCATAATCAATCGATATGAAAAACCCTTAGGGTTTTATGTTTTCACCAAAAGAAATGCTTTCATTAAAAATATACAACGCGATTACTCTTTTGGAGGGGGCGTATCAAATGATTCTATAATACAATTTGCAAACGACAATTTACCCTTTGGTGGCATTGGTCACAGCGGGGTTGGAGCCTATCACGGAAAATTCAGTTTCGATACCTTTACACACTACAAACCTTTTATAAAAAAAGCACGTTGGCTGGATTTACCCACACGCTATGCTCCCTATCCTAAATCATTCAAAGTGTTGAAAAAACTATTGGGGATGATGTAGTTCATCGAGGTCTGGAACTGGGGTTTTATGTCAAAAAAAACAGATGTTGTATTAGTCGAAAAACTACTTCAAACTTTCGTTCACAAGAACGGAAGAAGACCCCGTATGTTGCTTTTAAGTACCGAAATCTATGAGCAACAAGATGTCCTTCATCGGATTGCAATTCAGCTTTCCGATCTTGGTTTTGATGTGGACTTCGCTCCTACTTTTATAGATGTAAACCACATAGTAAAGCAAGCCATAGAAAACGATGTACATTCCATTCATCTGGTGGTCTCTGGAGATGAAAGAATTGATACAATTAAAGATATTGAATCGGCATTAATTCAAAACGATTGTTCCAATATTTTGGTTAGCACTATTGAAATTAAAGACCCTAACAATTCTATTGCAACGAAAGCTGTTAGGTTACTAAAAGCACTACTGAAA
>DLQQ01000064.1:0-876 GCA_002477625.1 Candidatus Arcticimaribacter sp. UBA7428 | reverse complement strand
GGTGAGTATTTTTTAGCAATCATCTCCGCCTGAATGTGATCCAGAGCGATAGTCAATTTGGGATGCGTTCTAAGAAAACGGTCCAATTGTTCTTGTTGTAACTCTTGATACCAAGCTATATTTTGATCGGTCCTTTTTTGCTCAAAATAACCCGAAGATTGGGTCAGCTTCTTATACTCCATGAGTGTTTCCCACAGTTGATCAATACCCCTATTTTCTTGGGAAGAACAATGCATAGCTCGGGGGTTCCATTGGGATTCTTTAGGCGGAAATAAGCTGAACATTTTTTTAAAATTAGCTGCTTCTTTTCGGGCTTGATCGGCTTGATCTTGATCAGCTTTATGAATTACGAGTAAATCGATATGCTCGTAAATCCCGCGTTTAATTGCCTGAAGATCGTCTCCTCCTCCAGCAATTTGAAGCATCATAAAGAAATCGACCATGGACTGAACTGCAGTTTCGGATTGTCCCACACCAACGGTTTCTATTAGGATAACATCATAACCCGCAGCCTCACATAAAAAAATAGCTTCTCTTGTATTACGGGTCACACCTCCGAGGTTTGACTGCGAAGGAGATGGTCGAATAAATGCTTGATCCAACCTACTCAAAAGCTCCATTCTAGTTTTGTCTCCTAGGATACTCCCATGATTCAATTCACTACTAGGATCTATTGCTAAGACAGCAACTTTCAAATGAAATTCTTCTATCAAATAAGTCCCTAAACGTTCGATCAGCGTACTTTTCCCCGCTCCGGGAATTCCACTAACACCCACTCGAATGGATGCTCCTGTATGCGGCATCAGCTCCAACAGTAATTCTTGAATCTGTTGCCGATGAGAATCTAAGGTGCTTTCGCCTAGAGTTATGGCTCGA
>DLQQ01000025.1:4233-10702 GCA_002477625.1 Candidatus Arcticimaribacter sp. UBA7428 | reverse complement strand
ATTTCCTGAAAACCCAATGAATATGGATATTAATAGAAGGTTAAACTGTAATAAAAACGTTATCGTTTTTGCCTAAAGCTTTAAAATCCGAACCGCTTTTTTTGCAGCTCTTTCTTCAGACTTCTTCTTGGAGATGTCTCGCGATTTCGACAACACTTTGTCATTGTGCACTATTTTACAATAAAAGTTGATGTTGGGATCCATACCGCTGTCAGCTTCTGTTTCGAAAACTAAATTTTCTTTGTTTTTCTGACTCCATTCGATCAGTAAACTTTTGTAAGAAACAACTTCGTTTTCAAGCGTATTCAGTTCGATATAGGGTTTAAAGAAAATAATATGTAGAATTTTTTTACACTTTTCATACCCTTTGTCTACGAATATTGCGCCGATGAGAGCCTCGAGGATGTTCCCGTAAATGTCATCTCCAAAGCCATCTTTTTTTCCGCTGCAAACCAAAAGATCCAAAAGACACATTTCTTTACCGATAAAATTGAGTTTGTCCCTACTGACTATTTTCGATTTCATTCGAGTTAATTCCCCTTCGTTGGCACTGGGTAGTTCTTCGAATAGGTAGCGTGCAACAATGGTACTTAGAATAGAATCTCCTAAATACTCTAGGCGTTCAAAGTTCAAGGGAATGCCCTTTGTATCCTTGATGTTCATCGAGCGGTGCGTAAACGCAGCCCTATAAACAGCCTTATTACTGGGTGTATAACCCAATATTTTTTTTAGTCTTACAAAGAGAAGATGGTCTGCAGGTTTTTTAGACCATATTTTTGGAATGAATTTCACATTCCAAATTAAGAAATTTCTTTGAATATCACACAAGCATTGTGTCCTCCAAACCCAAAAGTATTGGATAAAGCAATCTTTACCTCTCTTTCTTGTGCTTTTCCAAAAGTGAAATTGATCTTAGGATCTATTTCTTCATCAGCTGTCTCGTGATTAATGGTAGGGGGTACAATATTTTTTTGAATACTCATAATAGAGGCTATGGCTTCAATCGCTCCAGCTGCTCCGAGTAAGTGGCCCGTCATGGATTTAGTCGAATTGATGTTCATCGAATACACATGTTCTCCAAAAACTTTTTTGATTGCTTTAGACTCAGCTATATCTCCAAGTCCAGTTGAGGTTCCGTGCATGTTGATTATATCAACGTCTTCAGGTTTTAGGTTAGCATCTCGCAAACAGTTTTTCATTACATTAATCGCTCCAATTCCTTCCGGATGTGGCGCGGTCATGTGATGAGCATCTGCTGAAAGACCACCTCCAACAAGTTCTGCATAAATTTTAGCACCTCGGGCTTTGGCGTGTTCATATTCTTCTAGAATAAGGGAGCCAGCACCTTCTCCGAGTACAAAGCCATCTCGATTTTTATCGAACGGACGAGAAGCCGTTTGTGGGTCATCGTTACGAGTAGACAGCGCATGCATGGCATTAAAACCGCCAATTCCGGCATAGGTAACACCAGCTTCTGAGCCGCCGGCAACAATAATATCGGCATGGTTTAGTCGGATGTAGTTTAACGCATCAATAAGGGCATTTGCTGATGAAGCACATGCAGATACAGTTGCAAAGTTTGGTCCTCTAAATCCATATTTAATAGAAATTAATCCCGGAGCTATGTCCGCGATCATTTTGGGAATAAAAAACGGATTGAATCGTGGTTTTTTATCGTTTTCAGCAAAATTCAAAACCTCGTTCTGAAAGGTTTCTAGTCCACCAATCCCAGCACCCCAAATAACACCTACACGATCTTTGTCGAGGGTGTTTAAGGGTAAAGCAGCATCTTCAACAGCTTCTTGTGTTGCTACAAGTGCATATTGCGTAAACCGATCCTGTTTCCTTGCTTCTTTGCGATCCATAAATTCAAGAACATTAAAGTTCTTTAATTCACACGCGAATTTTGTTTTGAATTCTGAAGGGTCGAAATAGGTGATCGGGGCTGCACCGCTTTTACCAGAAACAAGACCTTCCCAAAACTCAGGAAGGGTGTTTCCAATAGGTGTTAATGCCCCCAGTCCGGTAACAACTACTCGTCTTGGAGTCATAAGTTTTAGTTTTAACTAACTTGTTCGATGTATTGAATAGCTTGACCAACAGTAGCGATGTTTTCTGCTTGATCATCTGGAATTTGGATATCAAATTCCTTTTCAAATTCCATAATAAGCTCTACAGTATCTAAAGAATCTGCGCCTAAATCATTCGTAAAGCTTGCTTCAGTAACTACTTCGTTTTCGTCAACGCCTAATTTGTCTACAATTATAGCTTTAACTCTTGATGAAATGTCTGACATAATAAAATGGTTTTAATTTTGTTTCAAAGGCAAAAATAAAAAACTTTAGAGGATAACATCACTTAACTCTGGTAAATTGATTTTTTTTTAACTCTTTTTTTTCAGGTAGCGGTCTATTTCCTTTTATGATTAGGGGATTATGCGTTATTTTGTATTATTAAAATTATGTCAAAAAAAATTGTAATTCTAGCTTCCGGGAATGGTTCTAACGCTAAAGCGATCATGCGACACTTTGATTCTTCCACTAAAATAGAAGTTTCCAGTATCATTTCTAATAACCGTCAAGCAGGCGTTTTTGAACATGCAAAGCGGTTTGGTGTACCCTGTTTGTGGATGGATAAAGAATCTTTTGAGTCTGATGTCGTTTTAAATTTTTTGCTGACGGAAGAACCTGATTTGATCGTATTAGCTGGTTTTTTGTGGAAAATACCAGTGTCACTTGTTCAAACATTCCCAAATAAAATCATAAACATACATCCAGCCTTGCTCCCGAAATACGGAGGTAAGGGAATGTATGGAGCGCATGTCCACCGAGCTGTAAAAGAATCTGGAGATGCGCATACGGGCATTACAATTCATTACATTAACGAGCATTACGACGAAGGCGGGGTTATCTTTCAAGCCCAAGTTGGAGTTGAGACAGCAGATACAGCAGATTCAATTGCACAAAAGGTTCATCAGTTAGAACACAAACACTTTCCCCTAATTATTGAGCAACTTTTAACACATTAGATATTATGGCGACTGCTCAAATACATATGTACACCGATGGTTCGGCATTAGGGAATCCCGGTCCAGGAGGCTATGGCATCATCATCGAGCTGGTCGGGAAGCAATACTTTAAAGAGTACGCTCAAGGTTTTGAATATACAACTAATAACCGCATGGAACTTTTAGCGGTGATTGTGGGTCTAGAGACCCTCAAAAAACAACCGATGGATGTGGTTGTTTTTTCTGATTCTAAATACGTGATTGATTCGGTTGAAAAAAAATGGGTTTTTGGCTGGAAGGCTAAAAACTTTAAAGGCAAGAAAAACCCTGATTTATGGGAACGGTTCTTAACAATTTACGCCCTTCACAATGTTCGCTTTCAATGGGTAAAAGGACACAATGACCACCCCCAAAACGAGCGCTGTGACCGACTTGCTGTAAATGCAGCAAAGAATGGAAGTAAAGTAAAAGATGTTTTTTTTGAAAAAGAATCTAAGAAATAGCACTAAAATCTTTTTTGCACTAGAGAAGCCCAAAAGAAGTTTTATCTTTGTCCTATGAAGAACAAATTACTAGTTGTGGGTACCATGGCCTACGATGCAATCGAGACCCCTTTTGATAAGGTTGATCGAATTTTAGGAGGAGCTGCAACTTATATTGCTCTTGCAAGTTCAAAATTTAATATTGATTGTGGATTAGTTTCAGTTATCGGAGATGACTTTGAAGCTAGTGACCTTAAAATTTTAAAAGACTTAGATGTCAATACCACAGGAGTAGAACAAGTGGCGGGTGGAAAGTCATTCTTTTGGAGTGGTCGTTATCACGATAATATGAACAGCCGAACCACGCTTGATACGCAATTAAATGTTCTCGAAAACTTCACCCCAAATGTACCCGATCACTACCGTGATGCAGAAGTAATGATGATTGGCAACTTGCATCCTGGAGTTCAACTTACTGCACTGAATCAGATGACAGGTAAGTCTAAGTTCGTAGTTCTAGATACCATGAATTTTTGGATGGATCATTTTTTAGAAACACTGAACGAGGTGATTGCTAAAGTAGATTTGATTACAATAAATGACGAGGAAGCTCGACAACTTTCCGGAGAACATGCTCTTGTAAAAGCAGCAGAGAAGATACATGCCATGGGCCCTCGATATGTAATTATTAAGAAAGGGGAACACGGGGCTATGCTTTTTGGAGAAGGAAAAATATTCATTGCTCCAGCATTCCCAGTTGAACAAGTAATAGATCCTACCGGTGCAGGTGATAGCTTTGCAGGGGGTATTTCTGGAATTCTCTCCAAGGCAGACAAAATAGACTTCGAAACCCTGAAAATGGGGATTATATACGGTTCGGTTTTGGCTTCTTTTACCGTTGAACAATTCGGAGTAAAAGCATTATTAGAGGTAACTTCTGACGCTATTAACGATCGAATCGAACAATTCAGGACCTTGACTAGTTTTGAGTGGAATGAAAAACAAAAAAACATATGAGTGATGCCATCAAACACGAGTGCGGAATAGCTTTAATGCGTCTCAAAAAGCCCTTGTCTTATTATCAAGAAAAGTACGGTACAGCTTTGTTTGGTATCAACAAGATGTATTTGATGATGGAAAAGCAGCACAATCGAGGTCAAGATGGTGCAGGGTTTGCTAGTATTAAATTCGATATGGAGCCCGGAGAACGATACATCAGTCGTGTTCGCTCTTGTGAAAAACAACCCATTCAAGATATTTTTAATCAGATCAGTTCGCGTATTCAAAATACGATCGACGAAAAACCCGAGATTGAGCATGATACCGATCTGTTGAAACAACACGTACCTTATCTTGGCGAGTTGATGTTAGGTCATGTTCGTTATGGAACTTTTGGAAACAACGGTATCGAGAGTGTTCATCCATTTTTGAGACAGAACAATTGGATGCACAGAAACTTAATTGTTGCTGGAAATTTCAATATGACTAATGTAAATGAGCTTTTTGATAATCTTATTTCGTTAGGTCAACACCCCAAAGAACGCGCAGATACCATTACAGTGATGGAAAAAATCGGTCATTTTTTAGATGATGCGGTTGCTAAAATTTATAAAAAATTAAAAAAAGAAGGATATAATAAATTTCAGGCCTCTCCTCTAATTGCAGCGCGTTTGAATATTGCAAAATTCTTACGAAAGGCAGCAAAAAACTGGGATGGTGGCTATGCAATGGCGGGAATGCTCGGACATGGTGATGCCTTTGTTTTGAGAGATCCGGCTGGTATTCGCCCCGCTTTCTTTTATGAAGATGATGAAATTGTTGTGGTTGCTTCAGAGCGACCTGTGATTCAAACGGTATTTAATGTGCCCTTAGAGGAAATCAAAGAATTAACCCCAGGAAGTGCTATCATCATCAAAAAGTCTGGTGAAACATCCATCCAAGAGGTCTTAGAACCTTTGGAGAAACGCGCCTGTTCATTCGAACGCATTTATTTTTCTAGAGGGAGTGATGCTTCTATTTACAAAGAAAGAAAGGAATTAGGAAAACTCCTTTTCCCAAAGATTTTAGAAAATATCAACCACGATATTGAGAATACGGTATTTTCTTATATACCCAATACAGCCGAAACTTCCTTTTATGGTTTGGTTGGTGAAGCACAAAATCACCTAAAGAGTCAGATATCCAAAGAGATAGATAAATCACCCATCGATCGCGATCGCATCATGGAATTGTTGAAGTTAAATCCGAGGATAGAAAAGATTGCAATTAAAGATGCGAAACTAAGAACTTTTATAACTTCTGATTCGAGTCGGAATGATTTGGTAGCTCATGTTTATGATATTACCTACGGAATTGTAAAGCCAACCGACAATTTGGTTATTATCGACGACAGTATTGTTAGGGGAACAACGCTAAAGCAAAGTATTTTAACAATGCTTGACCGACTTGGCCCCAAAAAGATCATTGTGGTTTCTAGTGCTCCTCAGATTCGTTATCCAGACTGTTATGGTATTGATATGGCTAAACTGGAGGACTTCATAGCCTTCCAAGCTGCATTAGCGCTGCACGAAGATCGCGGAACGTTGAAACAGACTCTAGATGCGATCTATGAAAACTGTATCGCTTCTAAAGAAGTATACGGAGAAGAGGTGTCGAATCATGTTCGAGCGCTCTACCATCCGTTCAGTGTTGAGGAGATTTCTGATAAGATTTCCTTTCTGTTGTCGGCCCCTAGCCTAAAGGCAGAGGTCAAAATCATATATCAAGGAATCGAAAGTTTACATGCAGCCTGTCCAGAAAGCTCAGGAGATTGGTATTTTACTGGAAACTATCCAACCCCAGGAGGAAATCGCGTAGTGAATCGTGCATTTATGAATTTCTACGAAGGTAAATCAGAACGGGCTTATTAGCCGTTCGACCGATAAATCAGCATTTAGTCTATTTTATTGCAACAGTCTAAAAGATTATTGCATTTTTACAA
>DLQQ01000025.1:0-4110 GCA_002477625.1 Candidatus Arcticimaribacter sp. UBA7428 | reverse complement strand
CAATATAGTTCTTAAATTATGCGTTTTGAGCATACATTTCACTTACTTTTTTCCAATCAACAACATTGAAGAACGCCTGAATGTAATCCGGTCTTCTGTTTTGATAATTTAAGTAATAAGCATGTTCCCATACATCAATACCTAGAATGGGAAATCCGCCACAACCAATCCCGGGCATGAGCGGATTGTCTTGGTTAGCAGTCGAACAAACTTCTACTGTTCCTCCTTTGTGCACGCAAAGCCACGCCCATCCAGATCCAAATCGAGTGGCAGCTGCTTTAGCAAAAGCATCTTTAAATCCATCAAATGATCCAAAAGCAGTGTTGATTGCATCGGCAAGTGCTCCAGTTGGAGTGCCTCCGCCCTCTGGACTCATTACGTTCCAAAATAATCTGTGGTTGTAAAATCCACCACCATTATTACGAACAGCACCATTGTTTGCGTCAAGAGATGTAAGGATAGATTCAATAGTTTGTCCTTCTAAGTCAGTGACAGCAATAGCATTGTTGAGGTTTGTCGTATATCCATTGTGGTGCTTGCCATGATGAATTTCCATGGTTCTTGCATCAATATGGGGCTCCAATGCGTCATATGCATAGGGTAATTTAGGTAATTCGAAAGCCATAATTATTTTTTTAAGATTAGTATACAAACTTAAAGAATCTTTACATTTATACCATAATCTTATGAAGCAGAATCTCACACCTTTTAAAATTATTAGTGCCTCTGCGGGTTCTGGTAAAACCTATACGCTTGTTTTTCATTTTTTAAAAACCTTACTTTCTAAGCCTACAGCCGATACCTATCGTAAAATGATAGCCTTGACTTTTACGAACAAGGCGGTCTTTGAGATGAAATCTCGTATCCTAAAGAGCTTGAAAGAATATGCTACTGTGGTGGAAACAGACAAAACTCCACAAATGGTTCACGATCTATGTGAGGCATTGGAATTGTCTCCTACCGAACTTGCGTTCCGATCTAGGCAAGCTTTAAAACTTATTTTACAAGACTATGCTGCTTTTGAAGTAGTCACCCTGGATCGCTTTACCCATAGAATTATTCGAAGTTTTGCTAGAGACCTTGGACTTTCTCTTTCTTTTGAAGTTGAAATTCAACAAGAGCAAATGCTCATCCAAGTTGTTGAAAGGCTAATTGATAAGGCAGGCTCGGATAAAGAAATCACTCCGCTTTTGGAGCAGTTTACTCTGCAGAAAATGGATGATCAGCTCAGTTGGGACATCAGTGCAAATTTGTTCGAGATTGCTACATTGCTTTTAAAAGAAAATGATCGAATCCCTTTAAAATACGTTTTGTCTCAATCAAGAACAGCTTTTGGACGCCAACATGACTTTTTAAAAGCCTATAGCCTCAGCTGTAAGCAAAACATCAGTTCAATTGGCACAGATGTTTTAGGGTTAATCGAAAGAATGCA
The DNA here is from genome assembly GCA_002477625.1 of Candidatus Arcticimaribacter sp. UBA7428. Classification (GTDB taxonomy): domain Bacteria; phylum Bacteroidota; class Bacteroidia; order Flavobacteriales; family Flavobacteriaceae; genus Arcticimaribacter. Next base: position 2,678 of record DLQQ01000025.1, on the reverse strand, counting down.
ACTCACCCAAGCTGATTTTAGCAGAGGAACCTTATACAAACACTTTCAGAAATTGAAGCAATTAGATTTCACACGTTTGTACGAGAATAAATTGGAAGAAAATTTAGAAGAGGAAAAAAATATTTACAACAAAAGTTTAGATTCTGATAAAGTGAGTTGGATTGATGAAATCCTGCCCGAACTAAGAAGTTCATTTCATAAAGCAAAACAATACCATCACCAATTTTCATTAACGAACGACATTACCAAACAATGGATTCCTTTGAGTCTAATTAAAATGCTAGATGAAGAACTTGAGCTGTATCAAAGAGAAAATAACAAGGTTCTTCTGGGAACCTTTAACGATCGAATTTCTAAAGAAATTCTTCATCAACCTGCCCCATACATATACGAACGCTTAGGCGAACATTATCGTCATTATTACTTAGATGAGTTTCAAGATACTTCGAGTCTGCAATGGTCCAACTTAATTCCATTGATCAGTCAGCCACTAGAGGGTTTAGATGAGGATGGAGCTTCTGGATCTTTGCTGATTGTAGGCGATCCAAAACAATCGATTTATCGTTGGAGAGGAGGTCATGTAAATCAATTTCTAAGCCTTTTGCAATCACAGAGTCCTTTTCAGGTGAAACCAAGCATAAGATCACTTGAAACGAATTACAGGAGTTGTGATGTAATTGTACATTTCAACAATGCTTTTTTTGAAAGCCTTTTGCCTCAAATTCACGGGGAGCAAAACCGTTCAATTTTTTCGGACAATTGCAAGCAAAATATTAATTCTAAAGCAGGAGGCTATGTGGAAATTGATCAATTTTTTGCTAAAGACACCAAAGAAGAAGTCACAAAAATCCATGTGCAGAAAAGTTTTGAAGCGATTACTTCGGCTTTAGAGCAAGGTTTTGCTTACAATGAAATAGCGGTTCTAGTTAGAACCAAAGCTCAAGCTACAGCAATAAGCGAGTTTTTAGTAATACACGATATTCCTTTTTTATCTTCCGAGTCTCTAAATTTAACGCATTCTAAAGAGGTTCAATTCCTTATCGGTTTGTTGCGATTGGCACTGGATGAAAAGAATTTAGAACATCGATTAACGGTACTTGAATTTTTAAGAACTGATTATGGTGGAGGCGAGACCTATCACGATTTTATTTCAACCCATTACCGGAAACCGATCCAAACAACTCTGAATGGATTTGACATAGGATTTAATTTTTTAAATTTTAAAGCAATGCCGCTTTATGAGGCAGTCGAAGCTGCCTTTTATGCCTTTGAACTCAGCAGTTCCATCGATGCCCATCTGCAAACTTTTTTAGATCACGTGTTTGAATTTAGTCAACAGAAACACAACGATATCCTAAGTTTTATAATGCATTGGGAGCTTCAAGGAGATTCTCTTTATGTTGCTACTCCTAAGGGTGTCAATGCAATTCAAGTCCTCACCATTCACAAAGCAAAAGGCTTAGAGTTCCCGGTGGTTATTTTACCTTTTTTAGATGACCCAATACAAGGGAATCATCGGGCTAAAGTTTGGCTTGATACAGAAGAATTTTTTGGAAAAGATATTGCGAAAGGCTGGATTCCTTTTACTAAAAGAATTGAAACCTATGGCGAACAGGGAAAGGCTATGTTTGATAAGGTTCGGCAAGCAAATGAGTTGGATGCGCTTAATGTATTGTATGTTGCAATGACCCGACCTGTTGAGCAACTGATCTTGATTTCAAACGGTGCTGCCGCCAAACAAGATTCCTACCCTGGTTTTATTCAGAATTTTTTAAACAGTAATGGGAAGGAAGAGGAGGCTGTTCTTGTGCTTGGTAAAAAACGATCCATTGCTGTTAGTCCAAATTTTAAAGAAGAGCACGGAGTTTTTCCTATAGAAGTAACGCCAAAAGATTGGCAAAAGAACTTAATGTTGCAAGCCTATTCCCATCCGGAATCAAAAAGGAACGCGCCTAAGGTTCAGGGAATCTTGATTCATGAGCTCCTGGCAAAAATCGAAATTGCTTCAGATACTGATTGGGTTCTTGAGGAAGCTTGTGCCCTTGGTAAGATTGATTTGAATGCCACTGAAACGTTTAAGCAAATGCTTACTGAAGTAGTAGATCATCCGTTGTTGAAGTCATTTTTTAGCGCTGCCTACACAGTTTGGAACGAGCGCGATATCTTAATTCCAGATTCAGAAAACATTAGGCCAGACCGATTGATGGAAAACGAGCATGAACTGATTTTGATTGACTATAAAACAGGAAAACCTAAAAGTGAAGACCGCCAACAAATTGAACACTATAAACAAGTTATTTCACAAGTTTTCGTGGGAAAAGAAATAAAAACCTATTTGGTTTACATCCAAGAAGGGAAAAAGGTCGCGATAGTTTAGTTTTAAAACAAAAGTTATTCATCAGGATTTCAGGGTCTAAGCCCCTCTTAAAGAGGAGAAAACCGCCTTAATTTTTTGGAAATTCACCGAATATAATTAATTTTGCAACATAGCCAATCATAAATTAATTACAGATATATGATGAAAACACTCAAACAAATCTTAATTGTTTGCGCAATGACACTAGCATTTTCAAATGCTAATGCTCAAGATGCAAACAACCCATGGGTCATCACACTTGGGGCTAACGCTGTTGATGCCTATCCTACAAACCTACCTACTTCAGATCTTTATGGCCCTC
>DLQQ01000045.1:3124-3426 GCA_002477625.1 Candidatus Arcticimaribacter sp. UBA7428 | reverse complement strand
GATCTAGAATATCTTCTAGCTCCTTCCGCATTACTCCCAAGTTGAAAAAGATGATGTTGTGCTCTTCTTTAATTTCAAGTTGTTGACGATCATGGAGTCATATTGAAATAATAATCTTCACGAGCGTGCCACTCCGTTGGCGGGTTACAGTCATGTAAAACAACCCTAAATTTCTGTTTACACGAGACAAGGCTCTTTTTTCTAGCGGTCGTTGGGCTTTAGCACCACGAAGTGTTTTTGAATAAAAATCCCAATTAGCCGTTTCCATTTCGGTGGTCAATTCGCTCGCTGCTTGATCAACA
>DLQQ01000045.1:0-3111 GCA_002477625.1 Candidatus Arcticimaribacter sp. UBA7428 | reverse complement strand
GTCCATTTTAAATAAGCTTTCCAATCGGCTATGCTATTGTTCTCTAATAAATCATTGAGGGCAGTAAAATAGCCCAGGTCAGTAACGATGATTTCATCTAGACCCTCAGCACCAATTCCCTTAAAGTATGCATCCCACTTAACCGAAGACACCATACTTTGTAAGCCTTTCATTGCGGTAGGATTATACCGTTTAGCTGGATCACGACGCTCTACCTTGTCTAGTCGAGCTGCAGCCATTTGAGTTTCCATGGCAACTACGGTAGCCGCCAAGGCAGCAGCTTCTGTTTCATCGGAACCTAAGAAGCCAAACATACGGGCTACATGTGTTTCGTATTGCACTTTTACTTTCTTAGAATCTTCATCATCTTTTACGTAATAATCACGTTCTATCCCTAAGGGCCCTGCATAAATATGGGGTGCATTTTTATTGCTGTCTTTTGCATCAGAAGAAACATAAAATCCAAAAATACCACCACTACCGTAGGGTTGCGTTTTAATCAAATAATTTTGTACATCTTCTAAAGATGCAATTTCATCGATTTGATTCAAAAAGGGTTTTAATGGATTTATTCCATCTGCATCTCGGGCAACAGTGTCTGTTATGAGTTTATAAAGTAAAACAGCCTTACCTTCATCCGAAGTTTCGTCTTGTTCTTTAGACGAAGCCTTTTTTAATAGTTCAAGAACATCAGCATCTGTTTTTTCTCGAAGCTCATCGAAGCTACCCCAGCGGGTTCTGTCGTCTGGGATTTCAGCATTTTTCATCCAAGTTCCATTTACATAGTTGTAAAAGTCATCTTGTGGGCGGACGGTTGTGTCCATTAAAGACAAGTCAATTCCGGTTGCTTTTTCAGATTTGGGAGTACACCCTACTAAAAACAATACGATAGCTAAGCTACTTAAAAGTTGAGGTATGTTTTTTTTCATTACGTTAGAGTTTAGTTTACTAAGTGCTAATGTAATATATTTGTTGCTTTTTATTTGAAAGTAATAAACGGCTATTCTTTTACAACAATTAGGGTGGCTTTAGTTCCTGTAGCCAGATTCCATTGATTGGCCATGATCAGTCCTCCTTGGTCGTCATATACCCTAATTTCAGCAGTATTGGGGCCAGATTCTCCCTGATTGAGCGCTATGAATTCAATTTTATTGAAACCAGACAATAAATCAACATTGAGTCTTTTAAAGCGTTGTTCTAAAAGTACGTTGGCTTCAACTTCACGATCATTAAATAAAATTCGAACGCGGTCACCATCGGGTGCTTCGTGGTCTCTAAAAATAACCTGAACAAAAGGAGCATTACTTTTAAAATCTCCTAAATATTGATCAACCTTAAAATCGATAGGATTCCGTTCGTTTTCTGGAGTCTGAAGTTTATTTAGATAGTAATCTCCTGGATTGATAAAGGTTTCCTGTTTATCCATGTTTATTTCTGGGCGATCAAAATGATCGTTTCGATCGTCTAGATTAGGGGCATTATTAAAAAACTCTTTTTGTAGATAGTCTGGGAGGGCGTTGGGATCTTTTTTGGGCAATAAGAGCGATTCTTTGTTTCCTTCGGTTTCATAGGTTTGAGGCTTGATCTCAAAAGTTTGCCCCGATAAAGTGAAGGAGCTAAAAAAAATAGTTAGTAAAAAGCCGAATATTTTCCAATCGAATTTCATCTTTCAAACCTACCATAATTTTGCCTAGGAAGAAATTTTTTAACAGCCTTTTAATCCTTCAATAAAGCATGCTCATGCAATATTGAATACAACTCTTGTTCGCTTTTCAGCAGCTGATCTATGGGAATTAACTTCCCAAAAGAGCGATTAATAAAGCGAAGCACAGGCGAAGGAATATATACGATATAGAGTTTCAAATGGATCATGTTCTTCAGTTGGTTCAAAAAGAATGGATTCAATGGATGTGCAAATCGTACCTGAGCGGTGTTTACCAAATAGGTCCAGGCTTGTGTTTGACTTTGATCAAAATCGGACACAAATGCCAGATCTTGTTTGAGTAAGCCCAGACTGATATATCCCGAAGCTTCTGCATACACCAGCGAGCGAGTAGGGTTGGTATATAGAATAATCTTTCCCTTACGGGTCTTCAGTTCTTTAACCTTTATATAGGCTTGTGGGAGTTGCATTGAATCGGTTAAGATATTATTTCTAGGGGAGGGGTTTCTTTCCATCTACCGGCAGTGAAATCGGGAAATTGTTGTGGCGCACCGTCTTGAGCTATAGAGGCTCCGCTGAGCGGAGTAACAGCGCTCCAAAAACAGCCTTCATAAACATTTTGATCGAGGGGTAAACCTTGTTGTAAACATTCTACAATGCGATACACCATGATTCCGTCCATACCGCCGTGGCCGCTGTTTTGTGTTTTTTGATTCAAGCGTTTGTACAACGGATGATCGTATTTTTCATAAAGAGCTTCCAAATGTTCTCCTTCAACCCAGGAATGGTGGTTTTTGGTACTATCTTCAAAACCGCCTTCGAGTGCAACTCGTGTAGGGAAACCGGCTAAGATTCCCCGGGTTCCTTGAATTAAATTATGGCGGGTATAGGGTCGGGGACTGGTTTCGTCCCATTGAACCATAATGGTTCTCCCCAGCTGTGTTTTAATGATCGAAGTGTTTAGATCACCATTACGATAATCCAATTGATTCCACTTATGATCTGGTGCATAGTTCTTTTCGACATATAATTTTCGACCCATTGCAGGGGTAGAGTAGGAAACCATACTTTTAAAAGTATCTTCAGTCCGACCGATATTCATGTATTGCGCTACTGGACCCAGTCCGTGCGTAGGGTATAGATTACCTCTTCCTTTTGCATAATGATGTGTTCTCCACGATCCTGTCCCACGCTCTTGTTCTTCCATTTGAAAACGGAGCTCGTGAATATATGCAGCCTCTGCATGCAAGAGATCTCCAATAACGCCTTGGCGACACATGTTGAGGTACATCAATTCGGTTCTGCCGTAATTGACATTTTCCATCATCATGCAGTGCTTTTGGGTTTCTTCTGATGTGTGAACAATTTCCCACATGGCCTCCAAAGTGGTTGCAATAGGAACTTCGACAAAGGCGTGTGCACCACTTTTCATTGCTCGAATTACCATG
>DLQQ01000062.1:18831-22114 GCA_002477625.1 Candidatus Arcticimaribacter sp. UBA7428 | reverse complement strand
CCAACCTTTGCCGCTTGCTCCTCAGCAAATTTAAAATCATTTTGGTTGTGGATGATCATTTTCAATTCATCTGCTGCTGCATAGGCTTCAGGAGTTGGTAATTTAGTTTTCTTGGGCGAAAGACAAAACCAATCCCATTCCCCACTTAAATTATAAGCTCCAGAAGTTTCAATATGGGTACTAATCCCTTTACTTTTTAGTTCAGAAGTCAACGGATCCATAGGCCACATCAACGGTTCACCTCCAGTCACAACTACGGTATCAGACGATTTCTTAGCCTCCTCTACAATCGCCTCTATTGCTGTAGGCGGATGCAATTTAGCATTCCAACTTTCTTTAACATCACACCAATGGCAGCCAACATCACATCCACCAATACGTATAAAATAAGCTGCACTCCCTTTGTGATATCCTTCGCCCTGTAGGGTGTAAAAAGCTTCCATAAGAGGCAAGTATAAACCCTGTGCTACATTTTGGTTCAATTCGTTTTCTGTCATGCTACAAAGATAATCTAATCTTGAAAAATGTCTGCTTGGATATACCTTAAATACCTATAAAAACACATGTTCAAAAAAAGACTACCTTTAATCATGCAAAAGATTTCACCTTTTCACTTAGCCATCCCCGTTCACCAGCTCGCTGTTGCGCGCGATTTTTATGAAAATAAACTTGGACTTACTCCCGGGAGAACAAGTAGCCAATGGGCTGACTATAATTTTTTTGGACACCAATTGGTGGTCCATGAGGATACTGCGTTTAAAGGCCACAAACATTTTAATGAAGTAGATGGAAAGGCTGTTCCGATCCCTCATTTTGGCATTGTACTTCCTTGGGATGATTTCCAAAAATTCAGCACCCACCTAATCTCAAAAAATGTTCCGTTTGAAATTGCCCCCTATCTCAGATTTGAAGGAAAAGCCGGAGAACAGATGACCCTGTTTTTTTATGACCCTTCAGGTAATGCATTAGAATTTAAATGCTTTAGAAATATGGATCAATTATTCGCAACCAAATGACGTACTCAACTCAAGTAAACCGACTCTTTTCGATTGTTTTTGGTGAAAAAATACAAAAACGCTTTGAAAGCATTATTCTTGTCCTTGCTGGCTTAGGGTTTTTAATCCACCTTTTCCTCATTGTATTAAAGACCAACAACATTGGTTTTCTTTCCGAAATAAACAGCACCCTATTAAATGACCCCATCACCGCAATTTACACCCCTTTTTCACTGATTTTGCTCTATGAAGTTTATTTGTTGGTATTCTATCTCCCGCGTTCATTCACCTCCTGTGTTTCCAAACAATTTGAGATCATTTCATTGATTGTAATTCGAAAAATATTCAAAGATATTCCACAAATGGATCTTCAGGGTGACTGGTATTTGAGCCAACACAATCTAGAGTTGATGGTCGATTTACTCGGCTTCCTCCTGCTCTTTCTGTTGATTTACCTCTTCAACACAGGCAAGGATCGCCTCCCAAAAAGACCTGTAAATGACCCCAAATTAATCAATTTCATCAGTTCCAAAAAGGTAGTGAGTTTGGCTTTACTTTTCTTACTGATAATCACCTCGGTCTATTCCTTAGTGTCGTGGTCGATTGCTACCTATATCGATGGATTTGTAAGTAATGTTGACGGAGTATTTTTCAATCAGTTTTTCACTCTTTTAATCTTAACCGATGTTATTATTCTTTTAATCTCTTTTCGTTATACGGAAGAGTACAGCAAATTGATTCGCAATACTGGGTTTATTATTGCAACCATTTTGATCCGTCTTTCTTTTTCAGCAGAAGGATTTTTGAATATTATTCTGATTTTAACAGGAGTAGGTTTTGCACTTTTGATTTTACAAATCTTCAATGCAATGGAAAATCCTAAGCTTGATTCCACTGCCTAGCCAAGAATGTGTTTTGCAACAACATGGCAATGGTCATGGGGCCAACGCCCCCAGGAACTGGGGTAATATAGCTCGCCTTTGCAGCTACTTCGTCAAAAGCAACATCACCTTTGATTACATAACCTTTTGGATGGGTATCGTCTGCTACGCGGGTGATACCTACATCAATTATGGTAGCTCCTTCTTTTACCATATCGGCGGTAAGGTATTCGGGTATTCCAAGCGCCATAACCACGATATCGGCCTGTCGGGTGAGTTCGGCTAGATTCTGTGTTCTACTGTGAGCAACGGTCACCGTAGCGTCTCCTGCTGGGCCTTTCTGACTCATTAAAATACTGATGGGGCGTCCAACAATATGACTTCGCCCTACAACAACACAATGCTTCCCTGAGGTCGGAACTTTATAGCGCTCCAAAAGTTGCATGATTCCAAAGGGAGTTGCAGGAATAAAAGCATCCAAGTCCAATGCCATCCTCCCAAAATTAGCTGGATGAAAACCATCCACGTCTTTCTTGGGATCTATAGCCAATAAAACACGTTCTTCGTTGATGTGCTTGGGCAAGGGCAACTGAACGATATAACCGTCCAATGTAGCGTCTTGATTCAACTGTTCAATCTGAAGAAGTAAGGCTTCTTCGGTTGTATCGTCTTCTAAACGGATGAGGGTCGATTCGAAACCAATTTGCTCACACGAACGGACTTTACTGCCCACATAAGTCAAACTAGCACCATCACTCCCAACCAAAACTGCGGCTAAATGAGGAGCGCGTTCTCCACGTTCTTTCATAGCCGATACTTTTAGTTTAATCTCTTCTTTAATCTCTTGCGAGGTCTTCTTTCCGTTTAGTAAAATCATAATTTATATTATCGTCCTCCTTGGAACATTTGCATCATTTGCTTTCCTTTTCCACCTTGCATCATCTTCATCATCTTACTCATTTGGTGAAACTGTTTTACCATCTGGTTCACCTCATTCAAGTCACGACCAGCACCATTGGCGATTCTCTTCTTACGGTTTATGTTCAAAAGATCTGGATTCGTTCGTTCGGCTGGGGTCATCGAGCCGATGATTGCCTCTATGTATTTAAAAGCGTCATCGTTAATATCAACGCCCTTCATAGCCTTATCTGCCCCGGGAATCATCCCCATAAGATCTTTCATATTCCCCATTTGTTTTACCTGTTGAATCTGGGTTAAGAAATCGTCAAAACCAAATTGATTTTTAGCGATTTTCTTACTGATTTTTCGAGCTTGTTCTTGGTCAAATTGATCTTGTGCTCGTTCAACTAAGGAAACAACATCTCCCATCCCAAGGATACGATCGGCCATACGATCGGGATAGAAAACATCCAAAGCTTCCATCTTTTCACCTGTACCAATAAACTT
>DLQQ01000062.1:0-18803 GCA_002477625.1 Candidatus Arcticimaribacter sp. UBA7428 | reverse complement strand
TCTAATTTAGTCAATACAACCCCATCAAAATTCAATACATCATGAAAGGCTTTAGCCGTATTGACCGCATCTTGTCCCGTCATAGAGTCGACAACAAAGAGGGTTTCGTCTGGCTTTACTGCTTTGTGAATATCCGAAATTTCTTTCATCAAAACCTCATCAACAGCCAAACGACCTGCTGTATCGACAAGCACTAAATCGTATTTATTTGCTTTAGCATAGGCAATCCCAGCTAGGGCAATTTTTACAGGATCTTTTTCATCAAGGTCTTTATAAATTCCTGCTCCAACTTGTTCTGCAACAATAGTCAATTGATCTATTGCAGCTGGGCGATACACATCACAAGCTACTAAGAGTGGATTTTTTGCTTTCTTATTTTTAAGGTGAAGGGCAAGTTTTCCAGAAAAGGTAGTCTTTCCTGATCCTTGAAGACCCGACATTAAAATCACACTGGGTTTAGAAGCCAAATTAACTCCTGCGACTTCACCTCCCATAAGCTGGGTCAATTCATCCTTGACAATCTTAACCAAGAGTTGCCCCGGGTTTAGGGTTTTAAGAACTTCCTGTCCTAGTGCTTTTTCTTTTACTCTATTGGTAAATTCTTTTGCGATTTTAAAGTTAACATCCGCATCAAGCAAGGCACGCCTTACCTCTTTCAAGGTTTCAGCTACGTTGATCTCGGTAATCTTACCGTGTCCTTTGAGAACCTGAAAGGCTTTATCTAACTTACCACTTAAACTATCAAACATGGAAATACATTTATAACAACAAATTTACTTTTTTTTCGGGGAAATGCAGAAGTAAGTAAAATAGAATTTAAAAGGAATACAAAGCTACTAGTCAAAATCGAGCATGCCAATTACAACCGTGTGTGGGAATGTAATCGCAGCGAGAAAAGTGAAAAACAACGGAATAAAATAGGACGCATTCACATCAAAAAAGAAGTAAGCAGCAATTAAACCCAACAAAGAAAGCAACCAATAGACCAAAGATGACCGAATGTATCCTTTAATTGTTTTAAGATTAATAGCACCATCTAGGTACATCAATTGATCTTGAATAGAAGGAATGCTGTGCCAAAAAACAAAATATACTGCAAAAGAAAGCAGTAAGCTTGTTGTTGAAAAGAGAATAGCAAGAAGTGCTAAGGCTAAAATTTCCTTCAAATACATCTGAGTGCTTACGGAAAGAAGAAAAGCAAGTATACTGAATACAACTGCCAGTACAAGGGTTGTTATTCGATATGTTTCAGCGTCAAAACGAACCCCACTCAGTTGTTCTATCAAAATATCTACTGCTGGTATTTGCGAGCTAAACAAAATACCAAAAACCAAAAGGCCATACAAAGTATATCCCAGTTGCTTTAACAAAAGAGAAGAAGACTTTTGTTTTAAAAAGGAATCCCAATGCTGCTGTCCAAAATGAAAACCACTGAATAAAACAAAGAAGAACAAGCCGAAGTTTGGAAGGTAAAAAAAGAGGATTGCTCCCAAAACTACAACTCCAATATAGGTAAAAATGAGTGTTAGGAAGAATCTAAACTGGGTATTCTTGTATTTTTTTTGAAGTAATCGGATATCATTTGCTCCGTGAATTAAGCCAGCAGAAAAAATTAAAAACAGTCCCAAAGCATCCGATAACACATTATTTAAGAGTAATCCAACAGCTACGAACGATATTGTTAGTAAAATAGTGAATTGATAATATTTTTCTCTTAAAATCATAGGAAGCTTAATTTTCAAGTAAATTTATTGCAATATATTTAGTGAGTAAGTTTTTATTTTTTTAAATTTACCTAAACAAAAACAAATAATTATATTTTATTATGGAAAAATTTTTAAATTTTATGGCTGTTGTTCCAGAGATGGCGACAGATGATTATGTAGGGTTCACATTCTTTGTAGGATGCATGGCAATGATGGCAGCATCTGCATTTTTCTTCCTTTCATTAAGCTCATTTGACAGCAAATGGAGAACTTCGATTTTAGTATCGGGTTTAATTACGTTCATCGCAGCGGTACACTACTGGTACATGCGTGACTATTGGGCAACAAATGCTACATCACCAACATTCTTCCGTTATGTGGATTGGGTATTGACTGTTCCATTAATGTGTGTTGAATTTTATTTAATTCTAAAAGCAGCTGGAGCAACAAAACAATTGATGTGGAAACTAATTTTCCTTTCTGTTGTTATGTTAGTTACAGGTTACCTAGGAGAAGCTGTTTACAATACTGGATCTGGACCTGCTCTTTGGGGACTTGCATCAGGTATCGCTTACTTCGTTATAGTGTATGAAATCTGGTTTGGTGGAGCTGCAAAGTTAGCTCAATCTGCTGGTGGTGCGGTCGAGTCGGCTCACAAAACACTTTGTAAATTCGTTTTAATCGGGTGGGCTATTTACCCAATCGGATATATGGCTGGTACTGAAGGATGGTACAGCGGTATTTTCGGTGGATTAGAAATGGATGTAATTTACAATATTGGGGATGCAATCAACAAAATCGGTTTCGGTTTAGTTGTATACAACCTTGCTGTAAATTCAAAAGCATAAGTTTGGACTTCGGTTCTTACTAAAAGAAAAACCGCTCAATGAGCGGTTTTTTTTATGCCTAATTGTAGGGGTTTACATTCGGTCAGGAACCTGAATTCCTAATAGACCCAGAGAATCGTGGAGTACAGATGCTACCTCACGCGACAATGTAACCCGCATGCTCTTTACAGCGTCATTGGACTCCCCCAGTATGGATACGTTCTGATAGAACGAATTAAACAACTTCACTAAATCGTAACTGTAATTTGCTATCACGGCTGGACTATAGGTTTTTGCAGCCTGCTGAATTACATTGGGGTACAGCACGAGGTGTTTGATGATTTCTTTTTCGCGCGGATCTAAAATCGAAGCAAGATCAAAAGTAGCCTGTACTTGTTCAGCTTTTCTCAAGATCGATTGTATTCGTGCATAGGTATACTGAATAAAAGGGCCTGTATTCCCTGCAAAATCGACCGAACTTTCAGGGTCAAATAAAATACGCTTCTTAGGGTCTACCTTGAGGATAAAATACTTTAATGCCCCCATACCAATGGTTTGATATAAGGAGGCTTTTTCTTCTTCAGAAAGACCATCTAGTTTCCCGAGATCTTCGGCTATCGCTTGGGCTGTTTGTTGCATTTCGACCATCAGATCGTCAGCATCTACTACTGTCCCCTCTCGACTTTTCATTTTACCTTGAGGCAAATCGACCATTCCATAACTCAAATGGAAGAGCGACTGAGCCCAATCGTATCCTAATTTTTTCAAAACCAAGAAAAGCACTTGAAAATGATAATCTTGTTCGTTCCCTACTGTATAAACCAATCCGGTCATAGCAGGATTGTCGCGATAACGCTGCAAAGCAGTCCCCAAGTCTTGGGTCATATATACTGCAGTTCCATCTGAACGCAAAAGCAGTTTTTCATCCAAACCTTCATCTGAAAGATCAATCCAAACGGAGCCGTCTTCTTTTTTATAAAAAATGGAGCGAGATAAGCCGTCTTCAATCAGATCCTTTCCCAATAAATAGGTGTCACTCTCATAGTAATAAGAATCAAAAGAAACTCCCATTGAAGCATAAGTCGTTGCAAAACCGGCATAAACCCATGCGTTCATGGTTTTCCATAAAGCAACAACTTCTGGGTCTCCAGCTTCCCACAAACGAAGCATTTGCTGCGCTTTGATGAAGAGGGGTGCCTTTGCTTTAGCCTCGTCTTCGCTTAGTCCTTCGGACATCAAAACGGCAATTTCTTCTTTATACTTTTTATCAAACATCACATAGTAGTTCCCTACCAACTTATCGCCTTTCAAACCTGTACTTTCAGGGGTTTCCCCATTACCATAATCTTGCCACGCTACCATAGACTTGCAGATATGAATTCCGCGGTCGTTGATGATTTGTGTTTTTACTACCTTTTTACCACTGGCTTCTATGATATTCGCTACTGCATAACCCAAAAGGTTATTGCGAACGTGTCCTAAATGCAGGGGTTTATTGGTGTTTGGAGAAGAATATTCGATTAAAACTGTGGCAGTTGTTTTATCTAAAGCAACGGAGCCGTAGTTTGAAGTAGTTCGAATTTCTTTTAATTCATTGATAAAAAATGCATCTGTGATTTCTAAATTCAAAAACCCTTTGACAACATTATACCCTTTTACCCACTCCAAGCGCTCAACAAGAGCTGCTCCTAGCGTTTCTCCGATCTGAACAGGATTACCTTTGATTGTGCTCAATAAGCCGAATACAACTAATGTAATATCTCCTTCAAATTCCTTGCGGGTAGCCTGAAATTCGAACTCCGAGATCGATGCATTAAACGTTTCTTGGATAATCTGCTCTAGAGCGGGCGCGAGTTGCGTTGAGATCGAGTTCATAAATGAATTTCGGCAAATATAATTATTATGTACAAATTATCAGGTCTAATAGATATCCATTATATTTAAAGGAAAAAATGCTTTTAAACGTTTCGTATAACGATCGCAAAATAAAAGAACAAATTGACCGGGAAGTTGGTTCACCTTTTTCGCTCAGAGAACGCTGGAAGCTAGGCGGTATAGGTTCTTCTAAGCTTGCGATAACGCATGCTTCAATAGATGTTCACAACCTTTTGGTATTGGACAACAACAGCAATAGTTGTAGCATTGAATTACGCCCAAAAGGGATCATTGTGCGTTTCCGAAGCCTTTTGGAGACTTACGGACTTGTAATTCCCTACTATAAATTAAAAGTTTACAAAGGCCAAGCCCAAGAATATTCCATTTACAAAGATCAGTTTTGTATTAAAGTAGCCGCTACAGAAAAAAGTACCCATCTATATTTTAAAAAATTGATTACCCAAAAAATCGCCGCATTACCTACACCATTAGAAGAGTTATAAAAACTATTGTATGAAAATTTTATTAACTGGTGCCAATGGCTATATCGGCATGCGTCTACTGCCACAGTTGCTAGATGCTGGACATGAAGTAATTTGTGCAGTTCGAGACCCTAAAAGACTTTCGGTAACCGATGACCTGCTTGAAAGAATTAAAGTAATCACCATTGATTTTTCTGATATTACAGAAGCCGAAGCCATTCCAAACGATGTAGACGCAACCTACTATTTACTGCATTCCATGTCTTCAACTCAAGGAGATTTTGAAGAATTAGAAAATCGATGTGCCCACAACTTTTGTTCTTTGATTCAAAAAACCAATGTGCAGCAAGTTATTTATTTAAGCGGGATCGTCAACGATAAAAACCTGTCCAAACACCTTCGCTCCAGAAAGAATGTAGAACAAATATTAGAGGATGCAACTTTTAACCTCACAGTACTAAGGGCAGGTATTATTGTTGGTTCGGGAAGCGCATCTTTTGAAATTATTCGGGATTTATGTGAAAAATTACCCTTTATGATTACGCCAAAATGGGTACGGACAAAATCACAGCCCATTGCCATTAGAAGTGTCGTGGAATTTTTAATGGGTGTATTGCTCCATCCAAAATGCATGAATGATGCCTTTGATATCGGAGGGCCCAATGTGTTGACCTATAAAGAAATGCTGCATCTTTACGCGAAGACCCGAGGGTTTAAAAATTGGATATGGATCATTCCGATCATGACACCCCGACTTTCTTCGTATTGGCTTCACTTCGTAACGTCTACCTCCTACCCCCTTGCCGTACAATTGGTCAGCAGTATGAAAATGGAAGTTGTAGCCAATGACACCCGCCTGCAAACACTCCTAAACATCAAACCGTATACGTATGTAGAAGCGATTGAAATGGCCTTCATTAAAATCGAACAGAATTCGGTAATGAGCAGTTGGAAAGACAGTATGGTCAGTGGAAGTTTGCCCAAAGATCTTAAAAAGTACATTCAGGTTCCCAAATATGGAATCCTCAAGGATGAAAAAAAGCTCGAAGGTATTGACTCGGAACAAACGCTCAATTCGCTTTGGAAAATTGGTGGCGATCAAGGGTGGTATTATGCCAATTGGCTTTGGAAGCTTCGCGGATATTTAGATCAATTAATCGGAGGTGTTGGATTGCGCAGAGGCCGTACCCATCCCGATAAAATTTTTACGGGTGACTCCCTAGACTTTTGGCGCGTCTTATTGGCTGATAAAAAAGAACAACGCCTTTTGCTTTACGCAGAAATGAAATTGCCAGGAGAAGCTTGGTTGGAGTTTAAAATTGAAGGCGACACTTTATACCAAACAGCAACCTTTCGTCCACGAGGGCTTTGGGGTAGGGTTTATTGGTACAGCATTGTGCCCTTACACTTCTTTTTATTCAAAGGAATGATTCGCAATATTGCGCGCAAACGATAGAAGATAGTCTCTTACCTGTTTTCAGAGGAAATAAAGACCTTATTTGTTGCGCCCGTGTATATTTGCCTCGGACGGCCTATAGGTTCGTTATTCGTTCTCATTTCACGCCATTGAGCAATCCATCCCGGTAGGCGTCCTAATGCAAACATTACGGTAAACATTTCGGTAGGAATTCCTAAAGCACGGTAGATGATCCCGGAGTAAAAATCTACATTGGGGTATAATTTGCGATCTACAAAATACGGGTCAGAAAGTGCTTCTTGCTCCAAACCTTTAGCGATATCAAGAATAGGATCCACTATTCCGAGTTCGTTTAGAACTTCATCAGCAGCAACCTTGATGATTTTTGCACGTGGATCAAAGTTTTTATAGACGCGATGTCCAAAGCCCATGAGGCGGAAAGGATCATTTTTATCTTTTGCTTTCGCCATGAATTTCTTAGTATCCCCACCATCCGCTTTGATGGCTTCGAGCATTTCAATAACCGCCTGATTGGCTCCCCCGTGAAGCGGACCCCATAGGGCAGAAATTCCTGCAGAAATTGAAGCGAATAAACCAGCATGTGAAGATCCAACAATACGAACAGTAGAGGTAGAACAGTTTTGTTCGTGATCTGCATGTAGGATTAATAATTTATTTAAAGCAGCCGTAACAATTGGACTGGCAGTATAGGCTACATTGGGTTTTCTAAACATCATTTGAGCAACATTGTCGATATAAGACAAGCTACTATCGTTGTAATTCAGGGGAAGGCCTTTGACTTTTCTTTGTGCCCAAGCAACTAAAACTGGAAATTTAGCAAGAATGGTTACAATAGCGGCATACATTTCTTCTTCAGAATCTACATCAACCGATGAAGGGTTGAAAGCGGTTAAAGCAGACGTTAAAGAGGCTAAGATTCCCATCGGGTGGGCGGTCTTTGGAAAACTCTTTAAGATCATTTTTAAATCTTCATCAACAATAGCTTCTTCGTTAATATCTGCCTGAAATTTATCTAATTGAGAAGCCGTTGGAAGTTCTCCGAAAATCAATAAGTAAGCTACCTCAAGGAAATTGGCACCATTGGCAAGGTCTTCAATATCATATCCTCTGTACTTCAAAATCCCTTTTTCGCCATCCAAAAAAGTCACTGCACTCTTACAAGATCCAGAATTCTTAAACCCGGGGTCTAAAGTCACCAAGCCTGTTAAAGATCTGAGGGTCTTAATATCTATACCCAATTCATTTTCGGTTCCACCCACTAAAGGGAATTCAAAAGTTTCGTTTTTATAGGTAAGTTTTACAGATTTTTCCATGGTATTGCTTGTTTAGAAGGTTGCAAATTTAAGGATTTTTAAGGGATTTTTAAAATAAAAAAAGGGGCATAAAGCCCCTTTTAACATTTCTTAACTTTAAAAATTAGATTTTAAAGGCATTTCTTTTTGGGAAATAAGCTACTTGGCCTAATTCTTCTTCGATGCGTAATAACTGATTGTATTTAGCCATACGGTCGCTTCGTGAAGCCGAACCTGTCTTGATCTGACCGGTATTTAATGCCACTGCTAAATCGGCAATGGTGTTGTCTTCTGTTTCACCAGAACGATGCGACATTACTGAAGTGTATCCAGCATTGTGCGCCATATTAACAGCTGCAATTGTTTCCGTTAATGTTCCAATTTGATTTACTTTAATCAAAATAGAATTTGCAATCGATTCTTTGATTCCTTTGGACAAACGCTCAACATTGGTTACAAATAAATCATCTCCAACCAACTGAACCTTATCGCCTACTTTTTCGGTAAGTGATTTCCATCCTGCCCAATCGTTTTCATCCATTCCATCTTCAATAGAGATGATCGGATATTGTGAACTCAATTCTGCTAAATAGCTTGCTTGTTCTTCTGAAGTTCTTTTAACTCCTTTATCACCTTCAAAAAGGGTATAATCGTATACTCCGTTTTCGTAAAATTCTGCTGCTGCACAATCCAATGCGATCATAACGTCTTTTCCAGCAGTATAACCTGCGTTTCCAATCGCTTTGATGATTGTTTCTAGTGCATCTTCGGTACCGTCTAAGGTTGGCGCAAAACCACCTTCATCTCCAACAGCTGTACTCAAACCACGGTCGTGTAATACTTTTTTAAGGTGGTGGAATATCTCTGTTCCCATTTGCATGGCGTGAGAAAAACTTTCTGCCATAACGGGCATTACCATAAATTCTTGAAAAGCAATGGGGGCATCGGAATGCGAACCTCCATTAATGATATTCATCATGGGTACGGGAAGTGTATTGGCACTTACCCCACCAATATAGCGGTATAGTGGCATACCCAATTCGTTTGCTGCTGCTTTGGCAACTGCTAAAGAAACGCCTAAAATAGCATTTGCTCCGAGTTTCGATTTATTTGGCGTACCGTCCAAATCGATCATCATTTGATCAATTTTATTTTGCTCAAAAATAGAAGTGCCCAATAAATGTTCAGCAATAGTAACGTTGACGTTCTCTATTGCCTTGAGTACACCTTTCCCCATAAAATCAGAACCCCCATCACGCAATTCAACTGCTTCGTGCTCACCTGTTGATGCTCCTGAAGGTACAGCTGCTCTTCCTAAAATTCCGTTCTCTGTAACCACATCAACTTCAACAGTTGGGTTTCCTCTAGAATCAAGGATTTGTCTTGCATGTACTCTGATAATGATACTCATAATTTATAAGGTTTTTGATTTAAAAATTTTTGACAAAATTACTGAATAAATACTTAGAATCGTTAGGTCCTGGAGATGCTTCGGGGTGATATTGTACCGAAAAGCATTTCTTATTATTCATTTTAAGTCCCGCTACCGTCTTATCGTTCAAATGAACGTGAGAAATCTCGACATTGGGATGTTGTTCTGCCTCTTCTCTATTAACAGCAAAACCGTGGTTTTGCGAAGTGATTTCGCCTTTACCCGTTTCAATATTGAGTACGGGATGATTTATTCCACGATGTCCGTTGAACATCTTAAAGGTTGATATACCATTGGCTATTGCAATGACTTGATGCCCTAAGCAGATTCCAAACAAGGGTAAATCGCGCTCAATGATTTCTTTTGCGAGCGTTTGAGCATGAACCAAGGGCTCTGGGTCACCAGGACCATTGGAAAGAAAATAACCATCTGGATTCCATGATTCTAATGCTTCAAAAGTAGCATCATAAGGAAATACTTTGACGTATACATCTTGTGAAACAAGATTGTCTAAAATGCTTTTCTTGACGCCTAAATCTACTGCAGCAACTTTATAGGTTGCGTCTGGATTCCCGTAAAAGTAGGGTTCCTTAGTAGAAACTTTAGATGCCAATTCCAAACCAACCATAGAAGGCTGGGCTGCTAGTTGTTTTGTCAACTCTTCGATTCGATCGACTTCTGTAGTCACAACTGCGTTCATGGCTCCATTGTCTCGAATGTAACGAACCAAGGCCCGTGTATCGACATCGGATATCGCCACAACATTCTGAGTTTTGAAGTAATCCAAAAGATCTTGTGTGCCTATAGGCCGTGTGTGTTGAAAACTAAAGTTTTTACAGATTAAACCTGCAATTTTAATGGTTTCGGATTGGTTATCTACGGGCGTAGTCCCGTAGTTCCCGATGTGTGCGTTTGCCGTTACCATCAATTGACCAAAGTACGAGGGGTCAGTAAATATTTCTTGGTAACCTGTCATCCCTGTATTAAAACAAATTTCACCAAAAGCACTTCCTTCAATTCCAATTGACTTTCCGAAAAAAGTAGTTCCGTCTGCTAATAATACAATAGCTTCATTTTTTTTTTGATACTTCATAAAGGGTCAAAATTTTTTACAAATAAACATAAAAAAAGGATAAACAGTAACTGTTTATCCTTTGAAATAATTAGTAATTATCAACACATCTACTCTTCACTTTTCTCTTCTGCTGCAGGAGCATCAGGAGTTTCGGTTACTTCGGTAGCAGCTGCAGCTACAGGAGCATCAGCGGTAGGCTTTTTAGCTCTACTTCTACGTGTTGTTTTCTTAGTAGTTTCTTCCTTGTTTGAGTATACATCGTTGAAATCAACCAATTCGATCATGGCCATATCAGCGTTATCTCCTAAACGGTTTCCTAATTTGATGATGCGTGTATAACCTCCTGGACGGTCACCAACTTTTGGAGCCACGTCGCGGAACAACATAGAAACGGCATCTTTACTTCTTAGGTATCTGAAAGTGGTTCTACGATTGTGCGTAGTATCATCTTTTGATTTTGTAACCAGGGGCTCGATAAATTGTTTTAAAGCCTTCGCTTTTGTTACCGTAGTATTGATTCTTTTGTGTTCAATTAATGAACAGGCCATATTGGCGAGCATAGACTTACGATGGGCAGTTTTTCTCCCTAAATGCATTACTTTTTTTCCGTGTCTCATTTTACTTTATATAAAAATGTCGGTTAGTCTTTATCTAATTTGTACTTCGCAAGGTTCATACCGAAGGTAAGGCCCTTAAGAGCTACGAGCTCATCTAATTCAGTAAGAGATTTCTTACCGAAGTTTCTGAACTTCATCAAGTCATTTTTGTTGTAGGACACTAAATCTCCTAGTGTATCTACTTCTGCAGCTTTCAAACAATTCAATGCACGAACTGATAGGTCCATGTCGATTAATTTTGTTTTCAACAACTGACGCATGTGTAATGATTCTTCGTCGTAGGTTTCTGCTTGTGCAATTTCATCAGCTTCTAAGGTGATACGCTCATCAGAGAATAGCATGAAGTGGTGAATCAATGTTTTAGCTGCTTCCGTTAATGCATCTTTTGGATGAATAGAACCATCTGTTAGGATTTCGAAAACTAATTTTTCGTAATCTGTTTTTTGTTCAACACGATAGTTTTCAATGCTGAATTTTACATTCTTCACTGGAGTGTAGATCGAGTCGATAGCAATTGTACCTAGTTCTGCATTCGATTTTTTATTCTCTTCAGCTGGAACATAACCACGACCTTTTTCAATCGTAAGTTCCATGTTCAATTGAACACTTTTCTCTAAGTTACAGATTACGTGGTCTGGGTTTAAGA
The DNA here is from genome assembly GCA_002477625.1 of Candidatus Arcticimaribacter sp. UBA7428. Taxonomy (GTDB): domain Bacteria; phylum Bacteroidota; class Bacteroidia; order Flavobacteriales; family Flavobacteriaceae; genus Arcticimaribacter. Next base: position 7,413 of record DLQQ01000062.1, on the reverse strand, counting down.
CCTGAAAACCTGAAATGAATTTCTGGAAATCAGCGGCCTTAAGTTGGTCTTGACCTCCTATAGCAATCGTAACTTTTTCATGATCCAAATCTTCGATTTGACGCTTGAAACGAACTTGCTTAAGGTTGAGAATAATTTCGGTTACATCTTCTACTATTCCTGGGATGGTAGAGAATTCGTGGTCGATGTTATCAATTTTAACAGAAGTAATAGCAAACCCTTCTAGAGAAGAGAGTAATACTCTTCGCAAAGCGTTACCAATGGTCAATCCATATCCTGGTTCAAGAGGACGGAATTCGAATTTACCTTCGAATTCTGAAGAATCGATCATGATTACTTTATCGGGTTTTTGAAAATTTAGTATAGCCATAAGTATAAACTTTAGTGGTTATTATTTAGAGTATAATTCTACGATCAATTGTTCCTTGATGTTCTCAGGAATTTGAAGGCGAAGAGGTGTAGAAATAAATGTACCTTCAAGAGTATCGTTGTTCCAAGTCAACCATTCGTATACAGAAGAGTTACGCTCTAATGAATGTGTTATCGTTGATAAAGATTTTGATTTCTCGCGAACTCCAATTACATCTCCTGGCTTGATGTGTGCAGAAGCGATGTTAATTAAAGTACCGTTTACAGTAATGTGACGGTGAGAAACAAGTTGACGAGCAGCACTACGTGTAGGAGCAATTCCTAAACGATATACTACATTGTCTAAACGAGACTCACAAAGCTGAAGAAGAACTTCACCTGTAACACCCTTACTGCGGTTGGCGCGTTCAAAAAGAATACGGAACTGACGTTCCAAGATTCCATAAGAAAATTTTGCTTTTTGCTTTTCCATTAGTTGGACAGCATATTCTGACTTTTTTCCACGACGACGGGTATTCCCGTGTTGTCCTGGAGGATAGTTACGTTTTTCAAACGATTTGTCAGCGCCGAAAATTGGTTCCCCAAATTTTCTTGCGATTTTAGTTTTTGGACCGGTATATCTTGCCATTAGTTTGGTTTTTAAACAGTGGGTGTTATGAATTAAGGTCTAACTCCTTCGATAACACTGAGTCCGCTGCAGATTGATAATTAATTATACTCTACGTCTTTTGGGAGGGCGACATCCATTGTGAGGTAAAGGCGTTACGTCTATGATCTCAGTAACTTCAATCCCATTGTTATGTAGGGTTCTGATCGCAGATTCTCTTCCGTTACCAGGTCCTTTTACATAAACCTTCACTTGACGCAAACCTGCTTCTTGTGCAACTTTAGCACAATCTTCAGCTGCAGTTTGAGCTGCGTAAGGCGTATTTTTCTTTGATCCTCTGAATCCCATTTTTCCTGCCGATGACCACGAGATAACTTCTCCCTTAAGGTTAGTCAATGAGACAATAATGTTGTTGAAGGAAGCTGTTATATGCGCTTGTCCAACTGATTCAACTATTACTTTTCTTTTTTTGGTTGCTGTTTTAGCCATTGTCAAAGATTATTTAGTTGCTTTCTTTTTGTTAGCAACTGTTTTACGTTTTCCTTTACGTGTACGAGAATTGTTCTTCGTGCGTTGTCCTCTTAAAGGGAGTCCTGCTCTGTGACGGATTCCTCTGTAGCATCCAATATCCATCAATCGTTTGATGTTCAATTGAATTTCTGAACGTAATTCACCTTCAATTTTAAAAGCTGCAACAGCTTCACGAATTGCTCCGGTTTCTTCATCAGACCAATCAGCTACCTTCTTGTCTTCACTTACTTTAGCTGCTGCTAAAATCTCTTCGGCTCTACTTCTTCCTACTCCAAAGATATAGGTCAAAGCGATTACGCCACGTTTCTGCTTAGGGATGTCTACTCCTGATATTCTTGCCATAATTTATCCTTGTCTTTGTTTAAATCTAGGATTCTTTTTATTAATAACATAAAGTCGACCTTTTCTGCGTACTATCTTGCATTCGGCGCTTCTTTTCTTAATTGATGCTCTTACTTTCATCTGTTGTTTATATTAAAATCTATACGTTATCCTTGCTTTCGTAAGATCGTAAGGACTCATTTCTAATTTTACTTTATCTCCAGGTAATAATTTAATATAATGCAAACGCATTTTTCCAGAGATATGTGCTGTCACCACGTGTCCATTTTCTAATTCTACACGGAACATTGCATTAGAGAGTGCCTCTATGATTGATCCTTCTTGTTCTATTGCTGCTTGTTTTGCCATAACTTACTGCGCTACACTTTTGCGATTATTTCCTGATTTCATTAGACCATCGTAATGACGGTTTAATAAATAAGAATTGACTTGCTGAATGGTATCAATAGCAACACCTACCATAATCAATAGGGAAGTTCCACCATAAAACAAGGCCCAACCTTGTTGCATACCGATAAGCTTAACTACGATAGCAGGAAATACTGCTAAACCAGCTAAGAATAATGATCCTGGAAAAGTAATGTGCGACATTACATTATCCAAAAAGTCGCTTGTTTCGTTACCAGGACGTATCCCAGGAACAAATCCACCGCTTCTTTTAAGATCGTCTGACATTTTATTAGTAGGTACAGTAATCGCTGTATAGAAGTACGTAAAGATGATAATCAATAGCGCAAATACAATGTTATACCACAACCCAAAAATATCTGAAAAATTTGCTTGCATCCAAACACCAACATCGCTGTCTCCCATGAGTCCACCAACATAGGCTGGAGCAAACATTAGAGCTTGAGCGAAGATAATTGGCATTACACCTGAAGCGTTAAGTTTTAATGGAATATACTGTCTTGAACCTACAGCCGCTTGATCGGTAGATGCGCCAGCTGTTCTACGAGCGTATTGTACGGGTATCTGGCGAACAGCCAAAACCAATAAGATCGATAGTAAGATAACAACTACCCAAAGGATCATTTCGATTAAGATCATCATCAATCCACCATTGTTCTCCGACACTCTAGAAACGAATTCTTGAGCGAAAGACAGGGGAAGTGTAGCGATGATACCTACCATAATGAGTAGTGATATACCGTTACCAATTCCTTTGTCTGTAATTTTCTCTCCCAACCACATGGCAAAAATTGTACCTGTAACTAAGATTGAGATGGATGAAAACATGAATAAGGGACCCTTACCAATAACAAATGCGGAATCCGGTACTCCAAGAGCACTCAATCCAAATAAGTAAGCAGGAGCTTGAACAATACAAATACCAATAGTTAACCATCGTGTAATTTGATTGATTGTTTTACGACCACTTTCGCCTTCTTTTTGAAGTTTTTGTAAATAAGGAATAGCAATTCCCATCAACTGAACAACAATAGAAGCCGATATATAAGGCATAATCCCTAAAGCGAAAATAGAAGCATTAGCGAACGCACCTCCAGTGAAGGCATTCAAAATACCGAGAAGTCCACCGCCGTCTGTTCTGCTTGCTAAACTTGCTAATTGTATAGAATCGATTCCAGGAAGAACAATTTGAGCTCCCAAACGATAGATCAAAAGGATAGACAAGGTCAATCCAATTCGATTTCTCAATTCTTCGATTTTATAAATATTAACAAGAGTTTCTATAAACTTCTTCATAGGGCTTATAATTCTATAGCTTCACCTCCAGCTGCTTCGATAGCGGCTTTTGCAGTAGCTGTAAATTTATGTGCAGTTACTTTAAGAGGACTTGTAAGTTTTCCTCTACCTAGGATCTTTACAAGATCATTTTTCGTTGCAAGTCTGAGTTCAACAATTTGTTCAATAGCGATTAAACCATCGATTTTCTTTGCATCTACAAGTGTTTGTAATGTATCTAGATTAACTCCAGCATAATCTTTTCTGTTGATGTTCGTAAAACCAAACTTGGGCACACGGCGTTGTAAAGGCATTTGCCCTCCTTCAAAACCAAGTTTTCTAGAATATCCAGAACGAGACTTAGCTCCTTTGTGACCACGAGCAGCAGTACCACCTTTACCAGATCCTTGTCCACGTCCAAGACGCTTCGCATTTTTTTGTACCGCTCCAGAAGCAGGTTGTAAGTTACTTAAATTCATTTTTATTCTGAGTTTAGGCTTCCGTTACGGAAACTAAATGTTCAACTTTCTTTATCATTCCTAGGATGTTTGGGGTATCGTCATGAATGACTTCTTTCCCAATTCCACGAAGACCGAGTGCAGCAAGTGTACGCTTCTGATTCTGAAGGCGCTTGATGCTACTTTTTACTTGTTTTACTTTTACTTTAGCCATTTGAAGGTAAATTATCCGTTAAAAACTTTATCTAATGAAATTCCACGTTGTTTAGCAACTGTAGAAGCGTCTCTCAATTGAAGTAAAGCATCAAAAGTAGCTTTAACAACATTGTGAGGGTTAGAAGAACCTTGTGACTTAGAAAGTACATTGTGTACTCCTACTGCCTCCAATACGGATCTTACAGCACCTCCAGCAATAACTCCTGTACCTTGTGAAGCGGGCTTCAAAAATACACGGGCACCACCGAATTTCCCTTTTTGTTCATGCGGAACAGTTCCCTTTGCAATTGGAATACGTACTAAATTTTTCTTAGCATCTTCAACAGCCTTAGAAATTGCTTCAGCAACTTCTTTCGACTTACCAAGACCTTGTCCTACTACGCCGTTTTCATCACCAACAACTACGATGGCAGAAAAACCAAATGCACGACCTCCTTTAGTAACTTTTGTAACACGTTGTACACCTACTAGACGATCTTTTAAATCAAGACCTCCTGGTTTTACTAGCTCAACGTTTTTATAATTTTGTAACATCTTCTATTTAGAATTTAAGTCCAGCTTCACGCGCACCCTCAGCCAGAGATTTAACACGACCATGATACAAGTATCCACCACGATCAAAAATGACCTTTGAGATACCTGCTTGAGCAGCTTTTTCGGCAATGAGCTTGCCTACAGCTACAGCAGTGTTTGATTTGTTATCACTATTTTTAATTTCCTTATCTCTTGAAGAAGCTGCTGCAAGTGTTTTACCCGAAGCATCATCAATCAATTGAGCATAGATCTCTTTATTGCTTCTGAATACGGATAAACGTGGAGCTGCTGCAGAACCGTTAACGGTTTTGCGAATACGCATGCGAATTCTTAATCTTCTTTTTTCTCTAGTTAACGCCATTGCTTTTGTCTTATGCGGATTTACCTGCTTTTCTTCTTATTTGTTCACCTACAAACTTAACTCCTTTACCTTTGTAAGGCTCAGGTGGACGGAACGATCTGATTTTAGCGGCAACAAAACCAACTAATTGCTTGTCGTACGAACTTAGTTTGATGATTGGATTATTTCCTTTTTCTGAAATAGTTTCCACTTTTACCTCTGAAGCGATGTCCAAAAGGATGTTGTGGGAAAAACCAAGGGCTAAATCTAATTTTTGACCTTGATTACTGGCACGGTATCCTACACCCACCAATTCTAGTTCTTTCGTAAATCCTTTAGAAACGCCTTCAATCATGTTAGCAACTAAAGCGCGGTACAAACCGTGCTTAGCTTTGTTCTCTTTGGATTCAGAATTTCTTTTAACAACGATTGTGTCATCAGACGTTTCGAAAGAAACTCCAGAGTATTCTTGCTCGAGTTCTCCAAGTTTGCCTTTGACGACAACTTTGTCTGCTTGTATATCTACCGTTACGCCAGCTGTGATACTGATCGGATTATTACCAATTCTAGACATTGTTTTTTATCTTTTATAGTTTAATAAACGTAGCACAATAACTCACCACCTACTTTCTCTTGCGTCGCTTGCTTCCCGGTCATTACACCACTAGAAGTTGAAACGATTGAGATGCCCAAACCATTTAAGATTCTTGGAAGCTCAGTTGATCCAGCATACTTACGTAGACCGGGAGTACTGATTCTCTGAATCTTTTGGATAACGGGTTGTTTCGTAGTTTGATCGTATTTCAATGCGATTTTGATACTGCCTTGGTTGTTATCAGTTTCTTCAAACTTATAACTGAGGATATATCCTTGATCGAAAAGAATCTTTGTGATCTCTTTCTTTATTTTTGAGGCAGGTATGCTCACCACTCGGTGGCCAGCTGCACTTGCATTACGAATTCTTGTTAAAAAATCTGCTAACGGATCTGTATACATAGCTTCCTTATTTGATTACCAACTGGCTTTAGTTACACCGGGAATAAGACCATTATTGGCCATTTCTCTGAAGGTTACCCTAGAGAGTCCAAACTGACGCATGTATCCTTTCGGTCTTCCGGTTAATTTACAACGATTGTGCATGCGTATAGGCGATGCGTTTTTTGGGAGTTTTTGAAGTCCTTCATAGTCTCCCGCTTCTTTCAAAGCTTTACGCTTTTCAGCATATTTTGCAACAGTTTTAGCTCTTTTTATTTCTCGAGCTTTCATTGATTCTTTAGCCATCCTAGTTCTTTTTAAAGGGAAGTCCCAATTCGTTCAATAATGATTTCGCTTCCTTGTCAGTATTAGCAGAAGTAACAAAGGTAATATCCATACCGTTGATCTTGTTTACTTTGTCAATATCAATTTCAGGGAAAATGATTTGTTCTGTTACTCCAAGGTTGTAGTTCCCACGGCCGTCAAAACCGGTAGCTTTAATTCCTTGGAAATCGCGTACACGAGGCAAAGCGGCAGTTACTAAACGGTCAAGGAATTCGTACATGCGTTCCCCTCTTAGGGTAACTTTAGCACCAATAGGCATTCCTTTACGTAATTTAAAAGAAGCAACATCCTTCTTAGAAATAGTAGAGACCGCTTTTTGTCCTGTAATGTTTGTTAACTCGTCTACTGCGTAGTCGATTAATTTCTTATCCGATACTGCAGCTCCAACACCACGGCTGAGAACAATTTTCTCTAGGTGGGGAACTTGCATTATGTTCTTGTACCCAAACTCTTCGGTTAGGGCACTAACGATACGATCGTTAAATTCTTGTTTTAGTCTTGGTTGATAGCTCATAACTAAATTACTTCATTAGATTTTTTCGAAAATCTTACTTTTTGATCTCCCTCCATTCGGTAACCTACACGTGTAGCTTGACCATCAGCAGTTAATAAAGTAAGGTTTGAAATTTGCAATGGTGCTTCCATTTCTTGGATTCCACCTTGAGGATTCTCAGCACTTGGCTTGGCGTGTTTCTTTACAAGATTAACGCCTTCGACAATAGCTTTATTTTTTTCGCGTAATACTTTTAATACAACACCTTCGGATCCTTTATTAGAACCGGCGATGACACGAACTTTATCTCCTTTTTTGATTTTAATTTTATTCATGATCTTGAAACTTAAAGCACCTCAGGTGCTAGTGAAACAATCTTCATAAACTGCTTGTCACGTAATTCACGAGCCACAGGGCCGAATACACGTGTTCCAATCATTTCTCCTGTTGGATTCAATAACACACAAGCGTTATCGTCAAAACGGATATATGATCCATCAGCTCTACGAACTTCTTTGGT
>DLQQ01000073.1 GCA_002477625.1 Candidatus Arcticimaribacter sp. UBA7428 | reverse complement strand
TCTGACTCAAATCAAAGATGGAGCCCTGTTGCGAGAGCATACCTTCAATACAGCAGCTGCCTGGTTGGCATGTGGTTTGGATACCGATAAAACCGTTTTTTACCGGCAAAGTGATGTAAGTCAGGTGACCGAATTGAGCTGGTATCTGAGTTGTTTCTTCCCTTACCAACGGCTTACTTTAGCGCATTCTTTTAAAGACAAAACGGATCATTTATCGGATGTAAATGCAGGTCTTTTTAGTTATCCCATGCTTATGGCTGCAGATATTTTACTTTACGATGCAGAAATTGTTCCCGTAGGAAAAGATCAATTACAACACCTTGAAATGACCCGAGACGTTGCCGCTCGCTTCAATAACCAACAAGGAGAAACCTTTGTTCTGCCCAAAGCTCAAATCCAAAAGGATGCTCAAATTATTCCGGGTACTGATGGTCAAAAAATGAGTAAATCCAAAAATAATACCATCAATATTTTTCTTCCAGAAAAAAAATTGAGAAAACAAATCATGGGGATTCAAACGGATTCTACTCCCTTAGAAGATCCGAAAGATCCCGACACTTGTACTGTATTTGCGCTCTACTCTTTATTAGGAACTGAACAGCAGATATCGGATTTGCGCAGCCTGTACAATGCAGGAGGAATGGGCTATGGTCATGCAAAACAAGCCTTATTTGAACTGATCCTTGATTCTTTTGCTGAAGCGAGAACTAAGTTTGACTACTACCAAAACAATCCCGCTGAAGTTACTATTGCGCTTACAAAAGGTGCTGAAAAAGCAAAGCTTATTGCTACGGATGTCATGATGCGGGTCCGTTCTAAAATAGGATACTGAGCGCGTTCAAATTGTTTTCCTGCCAGCGGATGAACACAGCCTTTCATTTCCAATTGAAATAAAATAGCAGCGACTTTCCTTATGGGGAGTTTGGCTTCTAATGCCAACGCATCTAAACTGGTCTTGGTTTCTAGTAAGTTGAAAAGCAATTCTTCTTCTCCAGTCATGCTGATGAATAATTCTTTTTGAACAACTTTGGGTTTTGGATTGGACTCCCAACCCATCCAATAAGCCACGTCAGCGGCAGATGTTATCATGCGCGCTTTATCCGTACGAATCAAATTCAGACAACCAGCGCTTTGGGAGTCATTAACCCTCCCTGGAACCGCAAAAACATCTCTTCCGTAATAATGTGCGTGTTCTGGAGTTACCAAGCTGCCCCCTTTTGCTTTCGATTCAATTACTAAGGTCGCATGTGCTAAACCGGCAATAATCCGGTTTCACTTTAAAAAATTGGATTTTTCAAAAGAAGAATTACTCTAAAATTCGGTTAGAATACCTCCCTGATTACAAACTGATTCGACATGAATCTTGTGCTCTGTTGGGTATATTTGATTCAATCCATGCCCCAAACAGGCAACTGTTTTTAACCCATGATCCAGAGCCGCTTTGTGGGCTATAATATCAATTCCCCAAGCAAAATCTGAAACAATAAGGGGGGTTGTATTCAGCAAGATCTTCGATCAACTGTTTACAAAAATCTACTCCCCTAGACGTTGGGTTTCGCGTGCCTACGATGCTCAGGATTCGTTCGTTTTCCCAAGAAACAATTCCTTTTTTAAACAAGACTAAGGGTGCATTGGCACAAAACCCCAAGGCTTTCGGATAAGCTGGGGAAGGGTACAGCAATGGAGTTATTTTTTCTTTTTCCAAAAACTTTTCTTCCTCAAATACTGCAGCTAGATGGCGCTCCAATTGGTCAAACCCTTGCAAATGAAACGTACCTATACCTTTAATTTTGAGTAAATTAATTTTTTTCTCGTTGAACACAGCTTGAGCGCTTCCACAGTGATCAACTAGTTTCTTTGCGGTGATGTCTCCGATACCGGGCAACATCTGCAACAATAAAGCAGCTTGAATAGACGTTAGCTTCATAGGATAAGAACAGATTTAGGGATTTTTTTACAAAATAAAAAAATTGTCGAAAGGGTTTTTAAATTTACTACATTTGAATATGACTTTGGTACAATATATAAAAGAACTTCTTTATCAATACGAATGTGTGATCATACCCCAATTGGGCGCTTTTTTGACACAGCCAGTTGCGATCCGCATTGACCGAGAAAAGGGAATCTTTTTTCCTCCAGGGAAAGAATTATCGTTTAACGGTTTGTTGACGCATAATGATGGTCTTTTAGCGAATTATATTGCACAACGGAAATCCATTTCCTACGAAAATGCGCTTCAAGAAATACAACAAGAAGCAGACAATTGGAGTAGAAAACTAAAAATAGGACAGTTCGTTATTCTGAATGGTATTGGAGAATTACGTTTCAATTCCGAACAAAAAATAGAATTTCTACCTTACAGCAAAACCAATTTTGACACCAATTCAATTGGTTTGACCTCCTTTACAAAAAAACCCGTTTCGAAAATAACCGAATCGAAAGCCCCACAAGTTACAACTACAATTAAAAAAACAATTTCTATGGAAGATTCAAAAAAAGAGCCTTTAGCATTTACTCCAGAAAAGCAAAAACAACAACCAGCCTATTTAAAGTATGCAGCTGTTGGCGTACTCGCAATTGGTTTGTTAGGTGCCACTTACTTTTTTGGAAATCAATACTTGACTAACGAGCGTTTAAAATCGACTGAGGTTGCTCAAGAAAAAATTAAGTCCAATGTACAAGAAGCATCCTTTGATATCGGTGAACTCGCTACATTAGAACTTAATGTTATTGCTGAGGAAGCTGCCATTGACAATACTCTAGAAGTCGTATCAGGGGATTATTTCAGTGTTATTGCTGGAAGTTACCGCGAGGAGTCCAACGCACTTAAAATGATCGATCAATTGAAGATTGATGGTTTTGATGGAGCAACTTTGGCAAAACAAAGTGCAGATGGTTTATATCGTGTTGCTTATGGACGTTTCGAGTCTAAAAGAGAGGCGATCCGCTTGTATTACTTTTTAGTAAATTCATTGGAAGAAGAAGCGTGGTACCTAGCTGAATAAAACAGCTTTTACATTCTGAAAATCCATCCTTTTGGATTTGTTGGCGAGCTGTTTTTAAAGACACTGAACTTGAGTTCTGTTTTTCCCGTTTCTGGATTGGTAAATACTTTTCCAATCTTTTCCTTGGCCTTCACTTTTTGACCTTTAATCACATATACTTCTCCTAAGTTAGAATAGGTAGTAATGTAATTTCCGTGTTGGATCAATACCGTTGGGTTGCTCCCTTTAAACCCAATAATAGACATTACCTTTCCCTCAAATACGGCACGTGCCTCTGAGCTTTTAGGGGTTGCAATTGTAACTCCGTTGCTTTGAATCATTGCGGTTTTAACTACCGGATGCGGTTGTTTTCCAAAACGTTGAATTACTATGCCTTGTTCAACTGGCCATGGAAGTTTTCCTTTGTTGGCTGTGATGTTATCCGAGATCAGTTGGTCTTCAGGGGTCAATGTAAATACCTTTGCATTTGCTTTTTTCCCTGCGGCCTTATTCGAAGCTGCGATTGCAGCTCGGATGAGGCGCTGTATTTCCTTGTTTATCTCAGCTGCCTTTTTCTGTTTATTTTTAATTTGTGAAACAAAGCTTCTTTCCTTCTTTTTTAGGGCTTTAACAAGGGCTTGTTGGCTCGTTTGTTCTTTTCTGTATGCATCTTGGGCTTCTTTATTTTCTTGAACTAAAACTTCTTTCTTGCGTTTTTGAGTTATTAAATCAAGATTCAATTGCTGTAAGATTTGTGTTTTTTCTGCAATAAGTTCCCCTTGTTTCTTTCTGAAACTGGTGTATTGTTTTAAATATTGAAAACGCTTATAAGCCTGTAAAAAATTCTCAGAGGAAAATAAAAACATCATGCGGCTCTGTCCCGACTTACTCTGATAGGACTTTAAAATCATTTCAGAATAATCTTTTTTCAATGCCTCCAACTCTTTTCGCTGCCGATCGATGGTTCGTTGATTTACATTGATTTGCTGCGTCAAACGATTCGCCTGTTCGTTCGTCACTCGGATCAGTCTTCTTCGTACATCGATCTTTAAGCTTAAATCTTCAACCTCTGTTAAAACTGATTTCTTCTGTTTTTCATTCGAAAAAAGCAATTTATTGATCTGCTTAATCTCTTGTTGCAAGCGTTTACGCTGGTTTTCTAGGTTTTGTTGTCGTTCGTCTTGGGCGTATAGGTTGGATCCCAACACCAAAAAACCCAAAAGGGCTAGAACAACTTTAAAAGAAACCCCAGCAGCAAATCTCATTATAGACTTAATTTTTTATATCCGTTTGGAATGGTAAAGGGAACTGTTAGGTTTTTGGGGAAATCCGTACGGATGAAATCCAATCGGATTTGTACTAAGTTAGACCCATCAAATACAGAAATTTCAATTTCTTTAGGGAGTGTTTCGCCTTCCATTTTTTGAACTTTTGGATATTTGATACTCAAAGATTGTGACGATCCTGGAACTATAAAGCGCTGTTCTTTTAGACGAAAGGAATTCGGATCAAAAAAGTAGGTTGGCCGAAATTGGTTGTTTTCTGTTTTAGGAACCAAAACATAATATTGTGGGTGGTCGATGCGATCAAACCCAACCGACGTCATATCCGTAATCGGATTTCCAAGTAGTACATTTTGTAAATCACTAAAGCTAAAAGTGGTTCCCAGTTGCTCATTGATAAAACTCAAATCACCATCGTAATAGGTTTTTTGGAATTTTTCATAAAATCCAACCCGTGTTGGCGTAATCAATAGTTTTGCAATAGGTACTAAGATGGAAGCGCTCATCCAAAGTGTTTTATTGGACTCCATGCGCAGGTTTAGGCTCAACTGATGTTGTTGCTTGCCGTCTTTATATTCTGCCTTTACACGTGCTCTAAACGTTTTGATTCGAGTAGATGCTTTGTCAATTTCTTTGCCCAAAAGCTTAAGATCCACTTTTGCTAACGGTTCTTTTGTAGGTAATACGACAACTGACTTACAGCTCCATACAAACGCAGTCAGTACAAGCAAAGTAAAAAGAGAACGAAGGCTTATGTTTTTTTTCATATCATTTCGGTATAATCACCCAGGCTAATTTCTGTAAACCTACCGTCAAATATAACATGATTCCCAATCATGGCTCGATGAAGTGTAGCGTTAGAAATTGTACTGTTATTTTGAATTAAACTATGGGTTACTGTTGCGTTCTCAATAACCGTTCCAGTTCCGATCGATACGCCTGGTCCTAACGTTACATTTTTAAGTTGAACATTGGGGCCAATATAACAGGGTGAAATTACAGTTGCATTTTCGAGCACCGCAGAAGGGTCAATCATTTCATTTCCTTCAGCTTCTAAAAACCCAAGCATTTTTGAGTTTGTTTCTAAGGTGATCTGTTTATTGCCACAATCCATCCATTCGTCTACTTCTCCGGGTAAAAACAAATCCCCAGCTGACATAAGACGTTTGATTCCATCGTTGATTTGATACTCGCCTCCGTGGGTAAGCTTTTCATCCAAAACGGTTTGTAAGGCGGCTTTAAGTTTTTCTATTGCTTTAAAATAATATATCCCAATAACGGCAAGATCCGAAACAAAGTTTTTTGGTTTTTCGACCAGTTCGGTAATTGCTCCTTGCTCATTCAATTGAACTACCCCATAAGCTTCGGGTTGTGCTACTTTTTTAACCCAAATAATACTGTCTGCCTCTGGGTCTAGTTGAAACTTAGCACGAATAAGGGTGTCGGCATAAGCAACAACAGCAGGGCCCGATAAGGAGGGTGCTGCACACATGATTGCGTGACCAGTTCCCAAAGGTTCTAACTGTCTATAAATCGTTCCCTTTGCTCCAATATCAGAAGCTATTTTTAAAAGTTGTGCTACAATTTCATCTCCAAAAAATGCGGGATCTCCCAAGACAAAAGCTACTTCTTCGATGGCTTGGTTAACTACTCCTGCTATATCACGAACCAATTGTTCTACTATGGGTATCCCAGCAACGGGAACCAAGGGTTTGGGAATCGTTAATGTGTGCGGGCGAAGACGAGAGCCTCGTCCTGCCATGGGTATAATAATTTTCATTTGCTATTATTCTTTTCCGGTGCTTCCAAAACCCCCTGCACCACGTTCGGTGGTGTCGAGCGTTTCTTGAAGGTTCCAACGTACTTGTTCGTATTGCGCTATAACCAATTGGGCTATGCGTTCTCCAGGCTGAATTGTAAAGGGTTCGTTTGAAAGGTTAACTAAAATGACCCCAACCTCGCCACGGTAGTCGGCATCGATCGTTCCTGGAGCATTGAGTACACTGAGTCCATGCTTAGCTGCCAAACCACTCCTAGGGCGTACCTGGGCTTCATATCCTTCGGGCAAAGCCATTTTGAGTCCCGTACCGATAATGGTCCGTTCTAAAGGACCTAGTGTAATTGGGTTTGCTAGGTTTGCACGTAGGTCTACTCCTGCAGAATTGACTGTTGCAAAACTCGGGAGATCAAAGGGGCTTTCATTGATTATAGGTACTGTGATCATCTTTCTTTTTTATACTCAATAAAAATACAAAAAAGCTAAGCATTAATTGAAGTGACTGTATAAAGAAAATGTTTAGTATTCAAAACAAGAAACCCTATGCATCTTTATATGCATAGGGCTCTAAAGGTTATGTGGAGTTGCCTAAGGTTGGTCTTTCTTCTTTCCTTTAATTTCAATGGCACCATGAGCGCCATCAGCGCCATATTTTTCGATCGCGTCCTTGGCTTTTAAAACAGTTATGCTTTCGATTTCATCTCCGCTTAGGTCTTCAATCGTATCAATCTCAATGCCGTCCTTGATAATTATGGGATCAGCAGCAGCAGACCAGGAATGTCAAAGGGCATACCCCTGACGATACAATAACCCACTGGTCCCTTGGGAAGGGAAATAAAAAAACCCCTCAGAAGAGGGGTTGATTCAAAATGTCACTCTAAAAAAAATTAAGAATTCAGGGCTTCTGCTCCTCCAACTATTTCTAAGATTTCATTAGTAATCGATGCCTGACGCGCTTGGTTGTATGACAGCTTAAGCTGATCTCTCAATTCAGTTGCGTTATCGGTTGCTTTGTGCATTGCAGTCATTCGTGCTCCGTGTTCACTCGCAAATGAGTCCCGGAGGGCTTTGAATAATTGCATTTTTATACTTTTTGGTAATAATTTGTTTACAATGTCTTCTTGGGTAGGTTCAAAAATATAATCCGTATCTGAATTTACTTCTTCCGCTGACTCAGAAACAATAGGCAGTAGCGTTTCAGTTGTCATAATCTGCGTAGCGGCGTTTTTAAAGCGGTTATAAACCACTTCAATCGTATCGTACTGCTTGTTTGTAAACGCTTCCATAAATGCATCTGCGATGTCGCTTGCATTCGAGAAGGTCAGTTCGTCGAAGATTTCGTTATTGTTTGTTGCTACAGTAAATGATTTCTGTAAAATGTCGTTTCCTTTTTTACCAAGGGTAATGAGGCTGACGTTTTTATTTGCGTAAACTGTATTGATTTTTTTGGTAACCCCTTTTACGATGTTGGAGTTGAATCCTCCACAAAGACCTCGGTTAGACGTAATCGCAATGATTAGAACGTTTTGAACTGGACGTTGTTCTGTAAATGGGTTTTGGGTATCCCCATCAATAGATCCACTTAAGTTCTGGATCAGCTCGGTGAGTTTATCCGAATAAGGTCGCATCGCCGTAATTGCATCCTGAGCTTTTTTGAGCTTTGCTGCAGATACCATTTTCATGGCAGAGGTGATTTGCATGGTCGATGAAACCGATGCAATCCTATTCCGTATCTCTTTTAAATTGGCCATGCTGGTGGTCGTTTATTCGAATTGAGCTGCTACTTCTTTTGCAACACTGTTTAAGGTATCTAAAACCTCATCTGTTAATTTTCCTGCTTTGATCGTGTCTAATGTGCCACGGTGTTTGCTGTTCAATACTTCGATATAGCTTTTTTCAAAAGCTTTTACTTGGTCTACAGGTACCGATCGCAACAAGTTTTTTGAACCTGCATAGATAATCGCCGTTTGATCTTCTACTGTAAAAGGATCGTTTTGAGCTTGTTTTAAGATCTCAACATTACGACGTCCTTTTTCAATTACGTTTAAGGTTGCAGCATCCAGGTCAGAACCAAATTTAGCAAAGGCTTCCAATTCACGGAACTGTGCTTGATCTAGTTTCAAGGTTCCTGAAACTTTTTTCATGGGTTTGATCTGTGCAGAACCTCCAACTCGAGATACTGAAATCCCTACGTTAATTGCTGGGCGAACACCCGAGTTGAATAAATCAGACTCTAGGAAAATTTGTCCATCAGTAATCGAAATTACGTTTGTAGGAATATAAGCAGAAACGTCTCCTGCTTGAGTTTCAATTATAGGAAGTGCGGTTAATGAACCTCCTCCTTTTACAATACTTTTTAAAGAATCCGGAAGGTCGTTCATCCCTTTTGCAATATCATCATTAGCGATAACTTTTGCTGCACGTTCTAGTAAACGCGAATGCAAGTAAAATACATCCCCAGGATATGCTTCACGTCCCGGTGGGCGACGTAATAAAAGTGAAACTTCACGGTATGCAACTGCTTGTTTTGATAAATCATCAAAAACAATCAAGGCTGGTCTACCAGTATCTCTAAAAAATTCACCAATAGCGGCTCCTGCAAAAGGTGCGTATACTTGCATAGGTGCTGGGTCGGATGCGTTAGCAGCCACAATCGTTGTATAGGCTAAAGCTCCTTTATCTTCTAAAACCTTTGCAATTCCTGCAACGGTAGACGCTTTTTGTCCTATCGCTACGTAAATACAATATACAGGCTCTCCTGCATCGTAAAATTCTTTTTGATTCAAAATGGTGTCAATACAAACGGTAGTTTTACCCGTTTGACGGTCACCAATCACCAATTCACGTTGTCCTCTACCTACGGGTATCATCGCGTCAATAGACTTGATTCCTGTTTGCAACGGTTCGTTTACCGGCTGACGGTAAATTACTCCAGGCGCTTTACGCTCAAGAGGCATTTCGTATAAGTCTCCTTCAAGAGCTCCCTTTCCATCAATTGGATTTCCAAGCGTGTCAACCACTCGGCCAACAATACTTTCTCCAACCTTGATCGAAGCAATACGCTCGGTACGCTTCACGGTATCTCCTTCAGAAATTTCTTTTGATGGGCCTAAAAGTACCACCCCTACATTATCTTCTTCAAGGTTCAAAACCATTCCTTCTAATCCAGAATCGAAACGAACTAATTCTCCATACTGAGCATTAGAAAGTCCATAAACACGTGCGATTCCATCTCCTACTTGAAGAACGGTTCCAACTTCATCTAGAGAAGCTTTAGCTTCAAATCCTGCGAGTTGGTTTTTTAAAATTGCTGAAACTTCAGCGGGTTTAATTGCTGCCATAGTATCTATTTAAGCGCTATAATTGGTTTGTGTCAATTCTCTTTTAAGTGTGTCTAATTTCTGAACTACACTTGCATTGTATTGTAAATCTCCTATGCGCAAAATAAACCCTCCTATGATGGATGGATCTACTACGCTGCTTAGGGTAAGCTTTGCTGAAGACAATTCTTTAGCTTTGCTCATTATTGTATTTTCTAAGGTTGCCGTTAGAGGAACTGCCGTGGTAACAAGTACAGTTTGTTTCCCTTGTTGAACTTGATAAATTGCGATGAACTGCTCCGCTACCTGATCCAGTAAATTGATTCGGTTGTTTGCAGCAAGTAAGTCTACCAGACGCTGACTGCCCTCAGAAAGGGAAGTAAATACCTTAGCAACTGTTTCCTTTTTGGTATCAACAGAAAGAATAGGGTTTTCCAAAAAGGCAATAAAATCTTTGTTTGCAGAACAAACCTCGACAATGCCTATCATGTCTTGCTCAAATGCATCGGCTGTACCCTGATCGAGTGCAATACTCAAGGCTGCTTTTGCGTAACGAAGTGCGGCACGGTTGTTTTTCATGGAATTATTTTACAGCAATTTCTTTAACCAATTGGGATACCAATTGCTCTTGAGTTGCTTTATCTTTCAATTCAGTTTGTATTACTTTTTCAGCAATATCAATAGACAGGGAAGCTACTTGACCTTTCAGTTCGTTGATCGCAGCTATCTTTTCATTTTGAATGGTTTCCTGCGCATGAGCTGTAATTTTATCTGCTGCAGCTTTCGCGTCTTCTTTCGCTTGATTTACGATTTGGACACTGGCTGTCTTTGCTTCTGCCAAAAGAGCATCCCGTTCTGCGCGAGCTTCTTTTAGAATTCGTTTGTTATCTGCTTGAACCGCTTCCATATCATCACGTGCTTTTTCAGCAGCACTCAAAGAATCTTTGATTGATGTT
>DLQQ01000011.1 GCA_002477625.1 Candidatus Arcticimaribacter sp. UBA7428 | reverse complement strand
TTTGGGACCAAACTTGGGACCAAAAAAAGAGACAGTCCACTTTGAAAAGTCTCTTTTAAGAAGTGGAGAAGATCGGATTCGAACCGACGACCTCTTGACTGCCAGTCAAGCTCTCTAGCCAACTGAGCTACATCCCCAAAAGAAGTTAACTATTTGCCCCGACCTGCTTTGCGCACGATGGTGCTTCCCTTGGCGCCACCTTTTGCTTTGGGAGCTTTCTTAGCCCCGGCTTTGTCATCATTTTTTACTGTTCTGTTTCCAAAAAATTTACTAGACATTGATTCTGATTTATTGAAGCGTTTGTAATGATTAAGGATAAAGATAAGCTTTTATTTAAAAACATTAAATGTTATTCTCGGGCTAATATAAATCTTGAAAAGTCATTTCAGTTCCGTATTTTAGATTCCTTTAAGGCTTAACCATGGATAAAAAATTGATCTTCTACTTGCTGGGTTTTTGCATTCTTTTTTGGACAAATTCTCGTGCACAAGGAAGTGGTCTTTTAATTCAACAATACGGAAAGTCTAATGTGGATGAAATTGGATTGCGTAAATGGAATTTTGATGCACATTTATTCTTGAATCGATTCAACACCACAGATCGAGAAACCAAAGGAAAAATAAGCCGAAGTGCTGGGGGTTCTGTACGTTATAATTTTAAAAAAAGTTATGGCCTTCGAACTGGAATCGACATACACAGCATCAACTACGCCTACAATTTAGCAAACGACACCTCCAAAGATCAATTGTTATTCTTGTCCATTCCTATGACTGGAAGGCTGTATCCTGCAAAACGTGTTACTTTAGAATTGGGATTGGTTTATAATTTTTTACTCCAATCAAAAGGAGATCCGCCTACAAATCTTGAGGAATTCCCAGTTGCTTATCCCGACGACACCTTCAGCAACAGTTTTGGCGTACTTGCCGCAGCTCATTATACATTCTGGAAACGCTTCAGCGCTTCCTTACAATATCAATTTCAAAAAAACAACACCAACCCAGTGCAGCGGGAGACTAATGGTTTTGCAGGCTTGATGCTGGGAGTTCATTATACTTTTTTAACCAACAAAATACCCCCCAACTAATGTTTACACTAATCCAAGCCGAGCCCAACCATCTAGATGATCTTGCCTTACTTTTTGATGCCTATCGTGTTTTTTACAAAAAAGAATCGGATCTAAGTGCTGCTCAGGTGTTTTTGAGAGAACGTTTAATCAAAAATCAGTCCGTGGTTTTTATGGTTTATGATGGCTCTAGAGCCATTGGCTTTACCCAATTGTATCTGCTGTTCTCTTCTGTAAATATGGCAGCTGTATGGCTCTTGAATGATCTCTTTGTAGATCCAACTTACCGAGGAAAAAATAGGAAAACAATTGTTAGAAGCGGCTCAAAATCACTGCAAAGCGACCCAAGCAAAAGGAGTCAGTTTAGAAACCGAACAAACCAATGTTGTGGGAAATAAGCTCTACCCTATTATGGGATTTAAAAAAAATACCGAGCACCATTTTTATTATTGGGAAAACCCTACTTTTTCAACCGAATGAGAATCACGCCGTTTTTCCCTTTAGCACCAACCTTTTGAAGCGCCTTTTGGCCCTTAAGAACGTCTATACTTTCAATGGTATCAACATCTAAAGAATCCATGTCAAAGTCGGCAGCCATTTCTTTTCCGTTTATGATGATGATGGGTTGGGCGTCGTCGGTTTGGATGTTAAACCTAATATTCTTTTTGTCCTTCGAGATAAGCACACTGTTGCCTGAAAATTCGGATACATTCTGCTCTTGAAGTTCCAGAGAATCGCCCAGTTGGGTTACCCAACGAACTGCCTCATCTGCATCTTTACTTTTAAAAACAAACACCCGCTTATTCGCATGTTTGGGGTGTACTATACTATCACTAAAATCAAGGGTCTGAAGCTCCGAAGCATCTTCTCCAAAAAAGAAAATTTCCGTATCTCCGTCCATCAACGGGGCTACCATTCCTGAGGAAATCAAAGCTGATTTTTTTTGAATGGGTTTTTTAGGTTCTACCGTAGCGTTGGGTTCCATCTTATAGACTTTTACCGTAATACAAGAACTCAGTATAAGGCTGACTACTAAAAATAAAAGCGGTTTTTTCATATCAAAAGATTTATAGCTTAAAACTAACCATTCTTCCCTAAACTCAAAAAACATTAACGCTTATTTGGTAGTTTTTCGGTCAAAAAAACGGGTCAAAGTTATGTTGAGGTAGTGATGCCCTTCTTGGGGCTGTACCTTATTGTCGGGACTCCTATTGAAGTAGGTAAAAGCAAAGCGCCAGTCGTTTTTACGGATTGCATAACCGACTTCGATCATGGATCTGATGGGATTTATTGGGAGTGTAAAAGGTGCATTGTCGTTGAATAAACTTCCGGACAGCATATAGTCATGAGCGATATATTGCAAGCGAACGCCAAAATAAAGACCGTCTCCTTGTTCTTGATCGATCAATACATTGCCTCCTTTAGAAAGAACCGTTTGCTTTCCCAAAACAAGGCCGAGTGCTGCTCCGCCCGAAATCTTTTGAGTCCCTATAGTTCCAAAAATATGGGATTGAATCGCAAGCTGTTGGTTCAAATTCCAACGTTTATAGGAATCTGCAAAAACATTCAAATGGAGCGCTTGAGGCACCTCATCGGTCCAAGGAAGTTCGGGTAAGTTCAGAATTAAACGATGATAGGTATTCTGCATCCGTTGAGCTCCAGAAGCATCACCAGTTACCCCCAACTGTATTCCCCATTGTTTTTGTTTCCGTTCAGAAATTTCTCTCTGAAAAGTAAGTTTGAGGGAAGTCCAACCGCCATACGGATAATCATATACTGCTGTATTAGAGGTATACCGTAGGCTAGGTGTATAAATCTCTTGACCCAACTCCCACAGCAAATATTTTTTTGGTCCAGTGTTGTTTATAGAATCTGAAGCTCGAAGCTGTTTCCCATATTGCAAAAAGATCCCACTAGAATAGTAGTGATCCATCATAAAATAAAGATCGTTGTCAATATTCAAACTGAAGTATTCTTGTGCAGCAAGAGGTTTGGAGGTTATCAAAGCAATAACCATCCATAAGTGACCGAAAATAAAAATCTTATTTGTCAAGGGGCTAAGGTACTCATTTGAATGGGTATTCTTATCGGTTTTTAAGAACCAGCAGTGGAATTTTGGTGAAAAAATCTTTCTTGTATACCCTATCGGACTCCATCAACTTTTCGAAAAACCCACGTTTACGCGCAAACACAACAAGCATGTTGGGTTTAATGCTTTGGAAATGCTCCAAAACACCTTGATATACCGTTGCATTTTCAGAAGAGATTAGGCCTTCAGAAAATTCTACAATCTCATGGTCAATTTCTAAGCGTGCGGCTTCATGACCCGGGGTTTTAACCAACAGGAGGTTTACTTTAGTGTTGAATTTTTTTATGATGGCTTTTAAAGGAGCTAAAGAGCGTTCACCGCTGATGTTTCCTTTTTTAAAGGCAAATAAAGCAAGTTTAGGAGTAGTGAAAGTGGCTCCAATTGGAACCAATAAGACCGGAATTGATGTTTTTTTTGTAATCTTCCCAGAAATTTTTCCCAAAAAGAGTTTGTCGCTACTGTCATTACTTTTTGGCCCAACAACGATTAAGTCCAGCCCAATTTCCTTGTCTAAAGATTCAATTCCAGATACCAAATCTCCTTCGTAGTTTACCATTTTGATGTCGACAGCCTCGTCTTGGACCGAATGAACCATTTCCTTTATTCGATTAAAATTTTGAGTATGAATCGCTTCTTTGGCAGAGGATATGTGAACAGATGTCGGGGTAACTTTATGAGAGTCAATTACAAAGATAGAGGCCTTGAGGTCTTTGGCTAAAGCAATTGCATAGGTTAAAGTGTTCTTTCCATTTGGCGAAATCCCTATTGGGACAAGGATGTTTTTCATAGTGTAGGATGTCATGAATAATTCTAACACAAAAGTAATAGTAAAGCATTGACTAAAAGTAAATTCTATCTGTTTTTTTTGTTCGGATATTCGAAAAGGATATGTTTTCTGCATTTTTAGGTCGTTGTATAGATCGCTTCCTAAAGATTGTATTCGAGTAGAACTCAATTCAGAAAAAATACAGAACTTGCAGGTATCAAATTGAAAGTTAAAACTAGCGCACACCTAAATTATGGCACATAAAATAAGAATCACCAAAGAGTTCCATTTCGAAACGGGTCATGCCTTATACGGATACGATGGTTTGTGTAAGAATGTTCACGGCCACAGCTATAAATTAGCCGTAACGGTTATTGGATCGCCGATCCAAGATCCTACTCATACCAAAAACGGGATGGTGATTGATTTTAGTGATTTAAAGAAAATTGTAAAAGAAGAAATTGTTTCCCCCTTTGATCATGCAACGGTCTTGAATGTTAATTCTCCTCACAAAGAATTAGCAGAAGAAATGGAGTCTAGAGGACATAAGGTGCTCAAAGTTACCTATCAACCTACGAGTGAAATGATGGTGTTGGATTTTGCAAACAAAATCAAGACCCGCTTACCTCAAGGGATTTCCTTATTTGCATTGACACTAAGAGAAACGGAGACTTCTTTTGCCGAATGGCATGCTGCGGATAATCTTTAAAATCCAAGACCTTCTAGATCGTCTTTTTTAGCCTCCTGATGAAGGTCGTCCAGTACAGCTCCTTGTTGACAATCGATTGGGATGCTCAGCACTTCAGGTGGCTCAAAGTCTTCCATTGAAATTCCTAGTTCGGGTATGGCATAGGCATCGCGCATGTACATTGCCCATATCGGCAATGCCATGGTTGCACCCTGCCCAAAGGCAATGTCTTCAAAATGTACCGCTCGGTCTTCTCCTCCAACCCAAACGCCCGTTACTAAATTGGGTACCATACCCATAAACCAACCGTCGCTTTGGTTTTGAGTGGTCCCTGTTTTTCCAGCAATGGGATTTTCAAATTGATAAGGATAACCCGTTACTACGTTTTTGTAAGCATAATTATTTTCGTCTGCTCCTTGATGACGCAGACGAATTCCTGATCCAGCTTCAGTGACTCCTTTGAGTAGATCAATAGTTACATAGGCCGATTCTTGACTCAATACATCTTTAGTTTCTGGTACAACTTCGAAAAGTACGGTTCCGTTTTTATCTTCAATTCGAGAAATCATAATGGGTTTTACATAAATCCCTTTATTAGCAAAAGTGCTGTAAGCCCCAACCATTTCAAGCAAGCTGATGTCTGGAGTCCCTAAAGCAATCGAAGGAACAGCAGGTAAATAAGAGGTAATTCCCATTTTTCGAGCCAAATTGATTACCGGTCTGGGACCTACCCGATCCATCAGACGAGCACTAACGGTGTTTACAGAATTGGCTAATGCATTTTTTAGGGTACGCATTTGCCCGTACTTATCTCCAGAGTTCTTTGGACACCAGGCGTCAACATTACCGTGTTTCATCGGTTCGATACAAAACAAAGCATCGGGTAAAATATCACAGGGCGATAAACGCAGCTGATCGATTGCAGTGGCGTACAGAAACGGCTTGAAGGTTGATCCGATTTGTCGTCTGCCTTGATAAACCTGATCGTATTGAAAGTGCTTATAATTGAATCCTCCTACCCAAGCCTTTACATGGCCTGTTAGTGGGTTCATCGACATCATCGAGGCGCGTAAAAAGTGTTTGTAATATCGAATTGAATCCAATGGACTCATAAGGGTGTCGCGATCGCCTTTCCAGCTAAAAACTTCCATTTCAACGGGCTTTTGAAACGAAGCCCAAATTGCATCTTCATCTTTTCCAGAAGCGCGCATTTTCCGCCAGCGCTCCGATCGACTTGCTTTGTTTTGTAAAAGCGTGTCGATTTCCCCTTCCCGAAGATCTAAAAAAGGAGCTGTAGGGTTTGCTTCTGGGGTATTCTGTAGAAAGAATTCTTCTTGCAAATTCGCCATATGTGCATTGACCGCCTTTTCTCCTATTTCTTGTAAACGAGAATCTAGGGTTGTAAATATTCGTAAGCCATCCCGAAAGATATCATACTTTGTCCCATCAGGTTTCGGATTATTCTTAGTCCATTTTCGCATGAACTGCTGTAAGTATGCTCTAAAATAAGTTGCTAACCCTTCTCGGTGAGAATCGGGAGTATAATCGATTGTTAGGGGGATTTGCTTGAGGGAGTCGAGCTCAACTTCTGAAATAAAGCCGTTGCGGTTCATTTGATTAAGCACTACATTTCTTCTTTGCTCTACACGTTCTGGGCGGCGTAATGGATTGAATAAGGATGAGTTTTTGAGCATTCCTACTAAGGTTGCCGATTGTTCAATCCGCAAAGCCTTGGGGGTGGTGTTGAAGTAAATTTTTGCAGCCGACTGAATACCATCGGCACTGTATCCAAAATCATAAATGTTCAAATACATGGCTATGATTTCTTTCTTGGTATAGCGGCGTTCCAATTGCACAGCCAGTACCCATTCTTTAAATTTCTGAAGAACGGCCTCCAATTTATTTCGAGAACGAACTCCAACAAACAGTTGTCGCGCCAGTTGTTGGCTGATGGTGCTTGCTCCTCCTTTTTTACCCAAATAAACTAAAGCCCTAAGAGTCCCTTTCAGGTCGATTCCCGAATGACTGAAAAAACGCTCATCTTCGGTCGCAATAAGCGCATTTACTAAGTTTTTGGGAAGTGCATCAAAAGCAATTGAAGTCCGATTGTCATTAAAATAAAATTTTCCCAAAACGACTCCATCGTTGGATAAAATCTGCGTAGCTAGGTTTGTTTTTGGATTTTCAAGTTGCTGTAATTCTGGCATTTGACCCAACAGGCCTAATGCTACACTTGAAAATAAAGTAATTACAGATAAAATGCCTAAAGCAAAGATTGCCCAAAAAAAACGCAGTGCGGTTTTAAAAGAATTCCCTCCTTTTTTCTTCTTCTGGGTTGCTTTTTTCTTTTTAGTTGCCATTAGGGTTGAATTTGAGGTTCAATTGAGACACCCACATTGATAATGCCTTCTAAGAATGAAACGCCTTCAACAGATCCATTATTGCGTACCCGCTGAGAAAATTCGATGAAATAAGGACCGCTGTGCGGCGGGTTCCAGTCCGCTTTCCACCACAGTTTACTTTCTTTCACATCTAAAAATCCTGCTCCCAGCCACTTTCCCTGTGGGTCGGCCATGGCATATTCTAAGGTGTCGCGAGCAAGCACTTGAATGGAATCTCTCAATTCGGCTACTAAAAACAAATTGGAATAGGGATAGGTATTTGTATTGCGGATGTGGATGTAGATATCCGAAGGAGTTTGTACAATTTGATCGGAAGTGAAGCTAATGTTTTCGTCGGAGGACCAACCGTTAGAAAGTTCGTGATACGCTCTAAAACCAAGACTCGAATCGCAGGAAGCGAAAATAAAAAGAGTCAGAAGAAAGGCTACACTACGCATTTTTCTTTGGGTTATTGTTCTTTCTAGAGCGCGACTTCTTTCTTCCCTTTTTTTGCTTTGGACGATCAAAACGATTCAAACTATCCTGGCCTACAACATTTTCAAAAACTTTTTCAGAAGCTTCTACTTTTTCTTCGTGGGCGTAATCTTCAAGGCTAGAAACTGGTTTTTTTGCCTTATTCAGAGAGATTATTTCGTTGGCTTGGTCGGTGGTCAACAAATGCCAATTCATCCACTCTCCTCTGTAAGCATACCATAAATGCCCTTTGAAGATGTCTATTTTTTGGCAAACACCTACGCCATTTTCGGTTTGTAATTTGGTTTCCATTTTCGGAAAATTCTTCAGAGCATTGCGATAAGAATCGAGTTCGTAGTTTAAGCAACACTTTAACTTACCACACTGACCTGCGAGTTTTTGGGGGTTTAACGAGAGTTGTTGGTAACGCGCCGCAGAGGTAGAAACCGATCTAAAGTCTGTGAGCCAGGTAGAGCAACACAATTCTCTTCCGCAAGAACCTATCCCACCCAAACGAGCGGCTTCTTGGCGTAGGCCAATCTGACGCATATCGACCCGAATGCTGAATGCCTGTGCCATGTCTTTGATCAGCTGACGGAAATCAACTCTTTTCTCGGCTGTATAATAAAAGGTCGCTTTGGACCCATCTCCTTGAAATTCAACATCAGAAATTTTCATTTCTAAATGCAGGTAGATGGCCATTTCGCGAGCCCGCTTCTGGATGGTTTCTTCTCGGTCACGAGCTGCCTGCCAAACGTCGATGTCTTTTTGACTTGCTTTTCGGTAGATCTTCAAAACATCTTCGCTCTTTTCAGATACATTCTTTTTTTTCATTTGAAAACGAACCAGCTCCCCTGTTAGGGTTACCTGGCCGATGTCGTGTCCACTTTGTGCTTCAGTAGCAACTAAGTCTCCAATACTCAAACTGATGTCTTTTCCTTTTCGATAAAAGGCTTTGCGGCTGTTTTTAAAACGTACCTCAACAATAGTGCATGCTTCTTGTCCATTGGGCAATTGCATATTAGACAACCAATCGAAAACCGTGAGTTTGTTGCAACTATCCGTTCCGCAAGTACCATTGCTTTTACAGCCCCGTGGGGAACCGTCAGATGTAGAACATGAAGCGCAACTCATATGAGAATTTTGTTAAAACGTGAAATGTAAAGATACGGTTAATTAATAAAAAGGAAAGACTTCCTTTTTATTATTGGTTTTAAAATTTAAAATCTGTCGAACACCCCTTTTTTAAGTTTTTAACGTTTTTATACCTTCATTTTGGACCTGCACAGACTAGATTCCGGGTTAATGCATTGTCTTGAAAAATAATTGCTGTTAGAATGCGGTTGATGGAGTGGGTTGGATGGAGGTAACGATCTTGTGTAAGGCTCGTTGGGTGCAAATTAGCGATTATTTTTCGGTTGGGCACAAGCCAGATTTTTAAATTTTACTATTTATCTTACTTTTTGGAAATCGTCAAATTTAAAAATATGACGACTTTCCAAATATGCTTTAACTTTGATTAAGCAGCTGATCAGCAATGAGCTATTCACGTTGTTGTGCCTATTTATTTATTGTAAATTTCCGACTGTAATTCCTGAAACAAAAACTCCCAAAAGAAGAGCTATTTGTAAAACTAATTCTATCTTCTTGATGTAATTTTCACTCCAATGTTTTACAATCATCCTCAATGTTTTAAAACTTAAAAGCAAGACAATTAAAATTGCTAATAAATATAAATATTTTACAATTCCATAGTATTTAGTAAGCATTAAGATTAATGACGATATACAACAAAAGAATGCTATTAATCCAATTCCCAAATTTATCTTTCTAATTTTATGCATAGTTGATTTTTTGAAAAGAACAAGAATTAGGTTTGTAATTAATAGAAATGTTGCAAAAAGTAAAGCAAGTCCAATAGCAATTTATTTTCCAATAGTTCCGGATAACAACAGGTTGTATGTAAGATTAAAAGCAAATTGGTCTCCTGCTTTAGAATTAGTAAAGAAAACAAAACCCCATTTCTTGTCTTTGTCAAATGCAAAATAAGACGAAAACCCTTATAATATTTGCAAGAGCTTTTTCTAATATGCATATAAATCTCTGCCACTTTTAAACTTTCCTGTCCCAATAATTCCTGTATATAGGTTCCCTGTTTCCAACAAGTGCATAGGAAACCGCTTTTATGGTAGCGCTATAAAAATCGGATAATAACCGCAGGTTTTTCATAACATAGAACAGATTTAGGAGCTGTTGTTTTCAAATGTACTAAAAAAAGTAAAGCCCTCAAAAGGAGGGGGTTCTTGTGCCTGTTTAGATATGAGACAACGAATTATGGTAGGATCAGGACTCTAGTATGATCCAGGTTATAGGCCTCTTTCTACTGTTGGTTTTTAAATTTCAAGACCGCTGAACGGCCTTTTTTAAAAATTTTATTGCTGTTGTGTGTTCCTTTTCTCAGGTTTTTTTGCTCTTCAAAAGACAGTTGGATGATCTCTTTACAAGCATCGGAGCAGCAGTTTTGCATTTGTTCTTTGCAACTTTCACATTGAATAAACAATAAATGACAGGCTTCGTTGGCGCAATTCACATGGGTGTCACAAGAAGTTCCGCACTGGTGGCAATGAGCGACTACATCGTCGGTAATGCGTTCTCCTCGGCGTTCGTCGAACACAAAGTTTTTCCCAACAAACTTATTTTCCAAATTCTGATCTTTTACCTGTCGGGTATATTCAATTATACCTCCTTCGAGTTGGTAAACATTTTTAAACCCTTTGTGCTTAAAGTAAGCACTTGCTTTTTCACAGCGGATGCCCCCCGTACAATACATCAACAGGTTTTTATCTTCTTTCTGGGCTTCTAGATCCTCTTCAATAATGGGTAAGGAATCTCTGAACGTATCTACATCGGGAGTAACAGCTCCTTTGAAATGTCCGATTTCACTTTCATAATGATTTCGCATATCCACACAGATGGTGTTGGGGTCTGCGAGCATGTCGTTAAAGCCTTCAGCATTGAGGTGCTGTCCTTTTTGAGTTACATCGAAGGTCTTGTCGTTCAACCCATCGGCTACAATTTTGTCTCGTACCTTGACTTTTAGTTTTAAAAAAGATTTGAGATCCTGTTCAATAGCAATATTCAATCGGATGTCTTTCAAAAAAGTTACCTCATCCAAATGGGCTTTAAATTCTTCAAATCGAGGAGCAGGAACGGATAGTTGTGCGTTGATGCCCTCCTGAGCGACATAAATGCGTCCCAATACCTCTAGGGCATTCCACGTTAAAAACAAGTGGTCTCTAAAAAGTTGTGGGTTTCCAATATGGGCATATTGATAAAAGGATAGCGTGAGCCGTTCGGTTCCGGCTTCTTCGAGCATTACCGCTCGTTCCTTCGCGCTTAATTTATTGTACAGTTGCATGCTATACGTGTTTAAGGTGAATGATGGAACAAAGATAAAAAAAAGAAATGCCTAAAAGAATGTTTTTAAACGCAGACCAAACATTAGGTTTCTGATCAAATGGCGAGCTCATTTCCAGTAGGGTCTTTAAAGTAAAATCGCCTTCCACCCGGAAAAGAAAAGGTTTCTAAAACAATTGCTCCCCCAGCTTTTTTAACCTGCTCTTCAATTGCCTCAAGATTCTTATGGTACAAAACAACCAAAACTCCATTTACAATGGGCTCATCGGTATACTCAAAACCCCCTGCAATTCCGCTGTCAGAAAAGGAAGTATAGGTTGGGCCATAATCTGTAAAAGTCCAGCCAAAAACCCTTGTAAAAATGCTTTGATTTTTTCAAGGTCGTGAGCCTTGAATTCGATGTAATTGATGTGGTTGTCTATTTCCATTTGTCTTAATTTGGGGTTAAAAACAATGGAACTGTATAAAAATTTCTGTGATCCTACAAGCTATACTCCCGCCACCAAGGGCTTCTGTGGCGTATCTTGCTCGTAGCATCTACCTGTTGTGTTGTTCTCTTTTTCCCTTCCCATCGAATTACTCATGTGCTGTGGCAAATCACCCTCTAAAAGAACTTCATAAACAAATGATATCTTGTTAATAAACCCTTGGGGTAGCGGTCTATTTAAAAATAAAGAAAATAGTACCTTAGCCAGAAAGATAGAAACTATGGCAGACGATAAAGCAGCGAAGCAAAAAGCGCTTCAGCTTACCTTAGACAAACTAGATAAAACATACGGAAAAGGATCTGTAATGAGATTGGGTGATTCGGCTATTGAAGAAGTAGAATCAATTTCTTCAGGCTCCATAGGTCTTGATATTGCGCTCGGTGTGGGTGGCTACCCCAAGGGTAGGGTTATTGAGATATACGGTCCAGAATCTTCTGGTAAAACAACCTTAACCATACATGCAATTGCAGAATGTCAAAAAAAAGGAGGCATAGCCGCCTTTATTGACGCTGAACATGCATTTGACCGTTTCTATGCCGAAAAATTAGGTGTTGATGTTCAAGAACTCATCATCTCGCAACCAGATAATGGGGAACAGGCGCTAGAAATTGCCGATAATTTAATTCGTTCGGGTGCCGTTGACATTGTTGTTATTGACTCGGTTGCTGCTTTGACTCCAAAAAGTGAAATTGAAGGCGAAATGGGAGACTCCAAAATGGGTCTTCACGCACGTTTGATGTCTCAAGCACTTCGAAAACTAACCGGCTCTATAAGCAGAACAAACTGTACTGTATTCTTCATCAACCAGCTGCGTGAAAAAATTGGTGTGATGTTCGGAAATCCGGAAACTACTACCGGTGGAAACGCATTGAAGTTTTACGCTTCCGTACGTTTAGACATCCGCAGATCTACTCAAATAAAAGATGCCGATGCAAAGGTATTGGGGAATAAAACCCGTGTAAAAGTTGTAAAAAATAAAGTAGCTCCACCCTTTAGAACTACTGAATTTGACATCATGTATGGAGAAGGTATCTCCAAAATAGGGGAGATCATTGACATCGGAGTGAACTATGAGATTATTAAAAAATCGGGTTCTTGGTTCAGTTACGGAGAAACCAAATTAGGACAAGGCCGCGATGCTGTAAAAACGATCTTGATCGAAAACCCTGATTTGATGGATGAATTAGAAGAAAAAATAATGGAAACACTAAAGGCTGTAGAATAGTCTTTTCTGTTAAAGTTTCTAAAACCCGCTCTTATCTGTAGCGGGTTTTTTTATTTTTATAGAGCTCCAAATTCAGTTCTATGAAAAAAAGTGTCCTTGCAGTATTATTTATTTTAATCCTCTGCTCTTGTTCCAAAACCAAAGAAGCAATCTCAAAAGAAGCGGGAAATGGACTGTTTCGTCGAGTAAAGACCAAGCACAACTCCAGTATTGATAGTCTTGATCAAGTACCCTACATCATAAATGATCCTCTTTCGACTTCGTATTACGATCTAATAGACAGTCTCATCGGTTATTGGGGAATCAGTCATAAAGTATCTTCTCTAAACTCCCTCCCCTATTTTGAAGAATTAGACTTAGGAAGTAATTACTATGAAAGTCGAGACGTTGTTTCCTTCAAAGAGCTGGATTCGGGCCAAATTGAATTCACAATAAGATTCAAAGAAACCGAAAATGAAGACAATCGCTACAGCCGTTTTATTGTTGCTAGGGCAGACAGCATCCCTTTTAAAAGCAATACTAATGAAATTTTATTTTCAAAATATAAAGAACTAAAGTCAGGTATTTTTTCTGATTCTATCTATGGTGCTATTGACCTCTTTGATCCCTATTCCCATTTAGAAGCCTTCAAAAAAGATGCTGCACGACATGGGGTCGATTTAAGCTATATTACACGATCTGATATGGAACTTATATGGGAACCCGATTCTTGTAGAGAATTAATGGGCTATTCTTTTAAGAATTGTGATCCTAAAAGACTAGGCATTGGTTTGAGAGGAACAGATTGGAATCAAAGAATTATTTCAGACTTCAACGAATTCCGAATCAGAATGATGTTGCACTAATTTGGTCATACTATTTTAGGGTTACAGCACCTTTGTCAAGGAGGGCATATCATGAGTGGAAGACATCAGAATCCAAAAGTTGTTGAAAACCTTTCGGAATGTGAAGGTGAATTTATTTCCACTTATGATTTAGTCTTTGACCATAAAGATCCACACAAAAATTTTCAACGCGCAGTAAAAGATATGTTCGATGGGTATTTTCAGATACAATACATTTGCGGTTCTTTAAAACAAGATGTAATCGTGGATTGAACCGTCTTTACTTTTTAGAATCTCGCACACCCATGGCAATTGGCACACCAGCCATTAGATACATCAACGGTCCATAGATAGCCGCAACGATGGCATATTCTGGTTTTGCGAGTGTAATTACAGCTAAGCTTATCGTTAGGGTTCCGTTTTGTATTCCAGATTCAATAGCAATTGTAACCGCTTGTTTTAAATTCAAATTCAACCATCGAGATCCAAAGTAACCCAAACTCATTGTGATGCCATTCAAGGCTACTAAAATCCAAAGTGTAGCGCCAATATGCAGTTTAAATAATTCAAATTCTTTTACAAGGATGGTGATGATTACCAGAGCCAGTAAAATTGAAGAAGCGATTCGTACTGGACTTTCCATTTTGAGAGCAAAATTAGGTGCCTTCTTTTTAAGGAACATTCCAATAGTAAGCGGAATAGCAATTACAGCAACTAGGGAAATAAAAATATCTTTTGCGGGTGGCGGTATTGAGCCCACTTCACTGTTGAAATATGCAAACGAAAAATTAATGATCAACGGAATTGTAAAAATGGTTATCAGACTGTTGATCGCCGTTAGAGAAATAGAAAGCGGCAAATCTCCTTTGGCTAAAAGCGTAATAATATTAGAACTTGTTCCCCCGGGACAGGCAACCAACATCATCAGCCCAATGGCAATAAAGGGTTCTGGTTTAAAAACTAAACAAAGTCCAAAACCCACAAGAGGTAACAATACAATTTGATTAAAAAGACCAATAAGTACTGGTTTTGAGTTGTCAGCAATACGTTTAAAATCTTGTATTGTAAGCCCTAGTCCCATTCCAACCATGATGATCATAATCGAAACGGCTAAGAAAAGTGTTGAAGCTTGATCCATACTGCTTATTTTTTAAGTTTTTGTGCTTTTATTTCTTCGTAAATAACCGCTTTTTGACTGCGTTGTTTTACGTCAGAGTTTAAACCATTCAAGATAATATCACGTGTGTTTTTTTGTAATTCTTCGAGTTCATCCATGCTTTTCACTGGATTGATCTCTGGAAACGTTTCTACACGTAATTCGCCCGGAAAACCAAAATTTGGAGACCAGGGAAATTTTCGCTTGCAATCCAAAAAAGTCATGGGAACAATCGGAATCTGATGCTCTATTGCCAGTTTAAAAGCACCTCTTTTAAAGGGGTTTAATAAAATCGTGTCGTCTACATAATTTACCTCAGGAAAAATACAAACACTTCTACCCTGTGCAATTATTTTATTCGCGCGTTCGTATACCCCCCAGCGACTTTTAGAACTACTGCGATCAACTAAAATCGCAGCGCGCTTATATATGCTTCCAAAGAGCGGGACTTTTATGAATTCTTTTTTTCCGACAAAGACAAAGGGATTTTTTGAAACCCGAAACATCACAAATGGATCGAGGTAACTGGAATGATTTGCAACCAAAAGATAGGAGGTTCCTTCTGGAAGAGGTTTTGCGAATTTTGTGCGAATATAAAAGCCCATCCCAATCAAGATAAAGGGTGACCATACATTTCGAGCGATCCAATACAGGGTCGGATAACCGTTTTTATGACTTGCAATAAGTAATAGAATGGGAAAAAGCGTAATGATAGGGATTGCTGCAAGGACATAAAACCAAACCCTCCAAAGCAGCAACGCTATTTTCTGAATTATTTTTAGCATTAACCAAAAATAAGCTTTTAGGAGCTGCTATAAAATTTTTACCCTACAAAACGGGTTACTCTGCCGAAAAATAAGAGTCTAGAGAGCTCCAAAACACCAGAGTCCCTAAAATCAAATACACTGTTTTTACTACCAAAAAAGAGGCCTTGACACCGCCGAATAAATCCAAACCTGCCAATTCGGGGAAAAAGGGCTCTAGGCAAATGATGGTGATTAGAGCAACAAATATCCCGATGATTATATGCAAGGAGATTCCTTTTGGACTGTTCTGTGCCTGAGGCATAGAAAGTTTTTCAATTGTATTTAAAACAGTCGCCTTAAGCCCAGCTGGGGCTTTTGGGGCTTTAGTTGTTTCGAGAAAGGATTTCCAATTAGGTTCTTCCATACTGTGTTTTTATGCTCTTTGAGCGAATTCTTGTGGGGCTAATAAACGCTTTAATTTTTTCTTCGATCGGTGCAATTTTACTTTAACATTCGCTAGTCTCAGGTTGGTAATTACGGTTATCTCTTCGTAAGAAAGTTCCTCCAAATAAAACAAATTCATCACCAAGTGTTCTGAGCTTTTAAGCTGCGACAGAGCCCATTGAACTTGATTGCGTTGTTCTTCTTGATTCAATTGATCCAGAACTTCTGGAGGATGCGGTAAATCCAATTTTATTTTCACAAGTGATGAAGATCAAATCAGAGGTGTATTTCTCAGACACTTCTTTGAATTCTGAAAGATTGAATAAATTATTCGTTGAAAGTCAATGTTATCTAAACAATAAACTAAATGTTGCTGAAATTATAGATTTATTAGGATTGGACAATTCAGAATTGAGTGCTGCAATTAGATTTCTTAATTCAAATAATTTTAATGACTTCGTGAATGAATATAGAGTTAATCATTCTGTCAAATTAATTAATGATAATTATTTATATAATAAGACTATTGAATCTTTAGCATTTCAATCTGGCTTCAATTCAGTCCAATCTTTTCACAGAGTATTCATGAAATTTAAAAACACGACCCCTTCTACATTTCAAAAAAAAAATGAATATCCTGGAATTTAAATTGGTTAAGACAAAGGAAAAATGTGAAGATCTTCGTTTTTTATAGATGATAATTTTTTTAGCAAAACTATTTCTTTCTGTTTATCAACCATATTCTTAACATCATTTTTATAAAGCTTTTCACTATAATAGATCAGAAGAAGTGGCTGAGGAAGGTCAATAAGTTTAGTTTTCCTAGCCATACCACCTCAATTTTTGCGTTGAAAAAAGTACCTTTGCTCAAATAAAAATTGGTATGGCTAGAATTCTTACGGGTGTGCAAAGCACCGGAACCCCGCACTTAGGGAATCTTTTAGGCGCTGTTCTTCCTGCAATTGCAATGGCAGATCAACCCAAAAACGAATCTTTTCTTTTTATTGCAGATTTACATTCTCTGACTCAAATCAAAGATGGAG
>DLQQ01000012.1:6228-11014 GCA_002477625.1 Candidatus Arcticimaribacter sp. UBA7428 | reverse complement strand
GGATGGTGCATGGCGTGGAAGCGTTTGCTTTTTTCGTCCCATTCTAAAAGGGGAAAGTCTACTACCCATAGGGGAGCAAAAACCTCTGGATCACGAAGACCCAACTGCTCTGCCAATTCCATACGTAAAGCAGAAAGTTGTGTTCGTGTTTTATGGGCATCTCCACCCATCACGAGGATCAAGTCTCCAGCTTTTGCTTGCGTACTAGAAGCCCATACTTGCAGATCTTCTTGCGAATAAAATTTATCTACAGAGGATTTGAAACTTCCGTCTTCATTACATTTAACCCAGATCAATCCGTTGGCACCAATCTGAGGTCTTTTGACCCAATCGATCAAGGCGTCGATTTGTTTTCGGGTATAGCTTGCAGCTCCTGGCACTGCTATTCCAACAATCAGTTCTTGTTGGTCAAAAACAGGAAAGCCTTTGCCTTTGGCAAGCTCGTTGAGTTCGGCAAACTCCATTCCAAAACGAATGTCTGGCTTGTCGTTTCCGTATTTTTGCATCGCCTCTGCATAGGTCATTCTTGGGAAATCGGATACTTTGACACCTTTAATTTCTTTTAAAAGGTGTATGAGTAGGCCCTCAAAACGAGCGAGAATATCTTCTTGTTCTACGAAGGTCATTTCGCAATCAATTTGAGTAAATTCGGGTTGTCTATCGGCACGTAAATCTTCGTCTCGGAAACATTTAACAATCTGAAAATACTGGTCCATTCCGCCAACCATCAGCAGTTGCTTGAAGGTTTGTGGCGACTGAGGTAAGGCGTAAAATTCTCCTGAATTCATTCGAGAGGGCACTACAAAATCACGTGCACCTTCTGGCGTAGACTTAATCAAGTAGGGAGTCTCAACGTCTATAAAATTATAGGAGGATAAGTAGTTGCGAATTGCTAAACTTACCTTAGAACGAAAAATTAAATTTTCACGAACAGGCTTTCTACGGATATCGAGGTAGCGGTATTGCATGCGCAATTCTTCGCCACCATCGGTTTCATTTTCAATAGTGAAGGGTGGTGTTTTCGAAGCATTTAAAATGGTGAAAGATTCTGCTAGAATTTCAATTGCACCCGTTGGTATATTCGAGTTTTTTGATTCGCGCTCAATGACTGTTCCTTCAACTTGAATCACAAATTCGCGGCCCAGATTTTGCGCCATTTCCAATGTTTTTTTATCGGTACGCTCTTCGTCAAAAATAATTTGAGTGATGCCGTAACGATCCCGTAAATCGACCCATATCATAAAGCCTTTGTTACGAGTTTTTTGTACCCATCCGGCTAGTGTCACTTTACTTCCAAGGTGTGTGAGGTTTAATTCCCCACAGTTATTTGTTCTTAGCATAGTTTCAAAATTCTTCGCAAAGATATTAAGTTCAATCTTCTTTAGGAGTTTCGAAAGGCTTTAATCTTTAATTTTAATCGGTACACCAAGTAAAAACAAGCTGGAACGATTACCAAAGTCAAGAAAGTCGCGAACGTTAATCCGAAAATCACGGTCCAAGCCAGTGGTCCCCAGAAAATCACATTGTCTCCTCCAATATAAATGTTGGGATCCCAGTTGGTCACCAAAGAAGAAAAATCAATGTTGAGGCCAGTTGCCAGTGGGATAAGCCCTAAAATGGTTGTTATTGCCGTTAGTAACACAGGTCGCAAACGTGCAGTTCCACCTAAAACAATAGCTTCTCTAGCTTCAATACGTGGAAGCATCTCTTCAAACGAAATACCCAATTCTTCTTTTTTTCGCGCAATGAGCAGTTGGGTATAATCGATCAGTACCACCCCATTGTTTACCACAATTCCTGAAAGGGAGATAATTCCCATCATCGTCATCATGATTACAAAAGGCATTCCGAATAAACTGATTCCATAAAGTACACCCGTAAAACTCAAGAAAATAGAAAGTAGGATGATGAGTGGATTGGAGATGGAATTGAATTGAAGTACCAGTAAGAATACGATAAGCCCTAAAGCAGTTGCTAAAGCACCCAATAAGAAATTCATATTGGCTTCTTGTTCTGCAACTTCTCCAGTAAACTCATAATCTACACCGGAAGGGATGCCGTCGAAACCGATCATACTTTCTTTTACGTGGTCGACAACTTCATTTGCATTGTAGCCGGCTAAAACAGCCGAATAGACCGTGACAACTCGTCGAAGTTCCTTGTGCTTGATGGCACTAAAGGAAACAGAATTATCCAAATCGACAATTGCACTGATCGGAATTTCTTTGATTTTTCCACTGGCCTGATCTCGAAACACAATGTATTGATCTAAAAGCGAAGCAGTACTGAGTCTGTCCTTTTCATCAAAGCGAACGTTGATGTCATAGTCTTCACCATCCTTCTTAAAAACGCCTGCTTTTTCACCAAAGAGCGAACGTCTCAGTTGTTGGCCAATTTGACCCCCAGCGACTCCAAGACCCCCAGCTTTTTTACGATCGATATTGACCGCTAGACCGGGCTTACTTTTATTTACATCGATCTTGATTTCTTCTACTCCCAGGATATTTTCTTTTCCTAAATAGGATTTCAAGCGTTCAGCAATTGCAATTAATTCGTCGTAATCCTCTCCCTTAAGCTCAATGTTTACAGGATAACCTACCGGAGGTCCCGCTGCTTCTTTTTCAACCGAAATTGAAAAACCTGCATACTTATCTTGAAGTTTTGCTTGAATTTCTTTTCTCAGATCTTCACTCGAAAGACCTCTTCTGAGTTTGAATTCCGACATGGTTAGGGTGACTTTTGCCTTGTGGGGCATGTCTTGGTCTCCCCCTTTATCAGTTTCAGGATTTTGAGCTCCAGCTCCAACCATAGACACGTTGGAGTCAATCATAAAGCTAGAATCGCCATCTGTGTATTTTTCCTGAGAGATGACTTCCTGAATTTCAGCTTCAATAAGTTTTGCAGTAGCATTGGTTTTGTTGATGGAGGTACCCTCTGGATATTCCATATAAACAAAGATTTGCTGCGGCTGATTTTCAGGGAAAAACTCAACCTTTGGCGAAGCTAATCCGAGAATAATAAAGGAAGAAAAAAGCAACCCAATTGTTGAAAACAAAAAGACATAGGGCATGCGTCCTGTCAAAGCAAAACGCAATACTTTGGTATATCTTTTTTCTAAATTTACAAGGACAACGTTCTGAAAATAAACAGCCCATTTTTTAATGAAAAATTTATAGGCCCAAAATAAAATAGTTGTAAAAAGCATCAGAGTTCCTAAACCTCGAACGGTTCCTGTATTGAACACCAACAGAAGTCCTAAGCCACCTAGAACAAAGGTTAAACGCCAAAGGCTTTTTTGACTAATCTCACGATCTTCTATTTCCATGAATTTTGAAACCAACATGGAATTAAAAAATATGGCAACAATTAGCGAAGACCCCAGAACAATGGAAAGGGTAATGGGAAAGAAAATCATGAACTTTCCAATGGTACCTGGCCAAAAGCCAAGGGGTATAAAAGCCGCAATGGTTGTTGCTGTAGAGATGATGATGGGGTATGCAATTTCACCAACCCCTTTTTTCGCAGCTTCGATTGCAGTAAAGCCTTCTTTTTCCATTAATCGGTAAGCGTTTTCGACTACCACAATTCCGTTGTCTACCAGCATTCCAAGCCCCATAATAAGACCAAAAAGAACCATGGTGTTGATGGTTTGACCCAAGAAACCTAAGATCATAAAGGACATGAACATGGACATTGGAATTGCAAAACCAACAAAGAGTGCATTTCGGAAGCCTAAGAAAAACATTAGAACAGTGATTACCAGAATCACCCCAAAAATGATGTTGTTGGCCAAATCACTAACAATGTTTTTTGTGGTATTGGATTGGTCGTTTGAAATGTCAACCTTGATGGTGCTCGGAAAATCATTTGCAATAACTTCCTCGACTATGGCTCTAATTTTTTCTACCGATAGAATCAAATTTTTTCCACTACGTTTTTTAACGTCAAGAACCAAAGCAGACTTTCCATCCAAACGGGCATAGGAGTTTTTTTCTTTTTCTTTAAAAGTAACGTTAGCTACATCACCTAAAAAAAGAACACCGTTTTGTGTTTTAATCACAAAATTCTCAAGTTCTTCTGGGCTTTCGATTTCTCCTAGCACACGGATGTTTCTACGTAAGCCGTCCCCTTCAATATTCCCAGCAGAAACGGTACTGTTCCCTCGGGCTATGGCATTGATTACATCGTCGAAAGACACCGTTGCAGCATTCATTTTCATGAGGTCGAGCGAAACCTCTACCTCAAAGTCTTGAACTCCACGAAGAGCAACTTCTTTGATCTCGGACATCTGTTCGATTTTATCTTGAAGCAATTCACCATAAAATTTCATTTCCTTAATGGGTAAATCTCCACTGAGACCAATGTTGAGAATAGGAACCTCTTCAGACAAACTAAACTCAAAAGCAGTTGGTTCTACTTTTGCATTGTTAAAGGTAGGCCAATCCGCACTTGAAGTAACCGCATCAATTTTATCCTTTACTTTTATTTTCGCATTTTCTTTGGTTATGTTTTCATCAAATTCAACGGTAATCAAAGAAAAATTCTCCAAGGAAGTCGAGGTGATTTTAACCAGGTTGGGAACGCCTTTTAACTCTTCTTCTAAAGGGTCGGTAATGAGCCGCTCCATATCTTCGGCCGTATTTCCTGGGAAAACAGAACTGATGAACACCTCGTTGGTATTGATCTCTGGATAATTTTCACGGGGCATACTCAAATAAGACGATACGCCTAGTAAAAAGAATAAAGCGATAATCACATAGATGACCGTACTGTGGTCTATGGCCCA
>DLQQ01000012.1:0-6119 GCA_002477625.1 Candidatus Arcticimaribacter sp. UBA7428 | reverse complement strand
TTTCCCTAATTTGACAAAGGTTTTTTCAACTCTGTAGGTGTTTTGAGCTGCATCTTCTTCAACAAGCTTATAAACGTAGCTCGCTCCTGCTTGATTTTCTAAAATATTTTTGATCGATACAAGAACCGCCTTAGGATTGTTGTAGTCGTTGACTTCAATTAGTGCGGTCATGTTCGGTTTTAGCATCTGTTCTTTATTGTCTAGAGAAATTTCAACTCGAAAAGAGCGGTTGTTTGGGTTGATGAAATTTCCAACAACACTGACACGCTCTTCATATTGCGTTCCTAAAACAGGAACGGATACCACAGCACTGGTGTTGGTGTGGATGTTTGGAAGGTGAATTTCCGGAATTTCTGCTGCAACCTTCATCTGATCTAAATTGATGATTCTGATGATTGGGGTCATCCCGGGAGTAAGATTACTGCCACGATCTGCAACAATATGATCGATGACTCCGTCAAAGGGTGCTGTAATTTTTGTTTTTGCAACCTGATCCTTCATCTGAGAAACACTTTTTTCGATGCTGAGGTAATTAGTTTTTGCTTGTAAAAATTGAATTTCAGAGCCAATTTTTTGTTTCCAAAGACGTTGCTGTCTCTCGAAGGTAGTTTTGGCGAGTTTCAGTTGAAGTTTCAGTTGCTCTAGTTGATCTCGTAACCCACCATCCGAAATTTCAGCAAGGAGTGTACCTTGGGTTACTTTTTGCCCCTCGCTTACATGAATTTTTTTGAGTAAGCCTGGAATTTCAGGATAAATCAGAATATTCTTGTCTGTTTCAATTGAACCTTGGAACGAAACCGAATGTTGGTAAAACTCTTCCTTTAATTCGACAGACCCAACAAGAACAAATTTCTGAGTTTTATCTTTTGACTGTAAAGATGCATTGAGTTGTTCCAACTCTTTTTCAAGCTGGTTGATGGTTTTTACATGTGCCGTTTTTTGCAGTTGGATTTCTTCAAGAGTTCCCGTTGCGATAATCTCGGAAACATTTTTCTTATCGGAAGATCCACACTGGATAAAGCTTACAAGGCTGAGGAGTGCAATGAATTTTTTCATGATATGTTTTATTGAGGATTGTTGTTTATGATGATGTCAAGTGCTGTTTTTTGGGAAACAACTGCTTGCATGGATTGGATATAACTTTGTTGAATGGTGTAGAGTTGTATTTGTGCTTGGCGCAGTTCAAAACTACTGGCCAAACCTTCGAAAAATTTGGTTTTATTTTTTTGTTCAATACGTTCAGCAAGATCCAGTTGATCTTTGGTGTTGAAGTGTTTTTTAATGGCTAATCGGTAATTGTTTTTAGCCTGCTCATATTCATAGTATACCTTACTTCGTGCTTCGTCAAAAGCAGTTTTTGCTTGTTCTAAGGTAATTTTAGCTTTTTGGGCACTTGCGGTTCGTCCAAATGAACTGAAAATAGGAATCTTGACCCGCACGCCAAAGGCAGCAGAACCAAACCATTTTTGATCTTTATCCGTAAAGCCAAAGCTGTCGTTATTTCCCATATAAGCACCATTTACA
This sequence comes from Candidatus Arcticimaribacter sp. UBA7428, assembly GCA_002477625.1. Lineage (GTDB taxonomy): Bacteria > Bacteroidota > Bacteroidia > Flavobacteriales > Flavobacteriaceae > Arcticimaribacter. The sequence goes on along the minus strand of DLQQ01000012.1, from coordinate 4,595 downwards.
AAAGCCGTAAGACTTGGAAGTGACTTCGCTTTTTCGAGACGATAAAAGAGTTCTTCTGTGGTGATTTGTTTTTCTGCGATACGCAAATCAATGTTGTTAGCATAGCCCGGATCTTCTTCTTCCATGATGAGGTTTTTGAGAACCAAAGCTTCGAGTTCATCGGTTAGCTCCAATGGACTATCCAGCGAGATGCCCAACAATAGTTTTACCACACTATGAGACAATTCTGCCATATTCTTGGCGTAATCTAATTGGTTGTTTAGCGAGGTAAGGGTAAGCTGCAATTGCTCTACACTTTCTTCCTCTTCAAAACCAGAGCCAAAAAGCTGGGACACTTCTTCTAAATTCTTAGTAAGCGTACTGATATTATCTTCTAAAATCATAACATTAGCTCGAGCTGCAATTGCACCGAGGTAGGCATCGACGATGATCCGTTGAATCTCTAGTTGTGTTTTTTCTTGTGCGTTATCCGCAAGGGCCAAAAAGTGTTTGATTCCCTGAACTCCGACAATATAGGTTCCGTCGAATAAGAGTTGTTTTAATTCGATCATACCCATGGCGGTTTGCTCTGTCCCAAAAGTAATCTCAGAAAATTCTCCAGCTGGACCTCCAAAAAATTCTGCAGGGATCAACGACACGGGTTGCTCTATATTATTTTGGTAGTTTAGATTGGCCGTTATTTGTGGGAATCCTATCGATAGTGTTTCCCATTTTTGTTTTTGCGCTTTTTTGAGTTCCATATCGGCTCTTTGCATGGTGCGGTTGTGGATCATTCCCCACTCAATCGCTTCGTCTAACGAGACAGCTGTAGGTAGGTCTTGTGCAATTAGCCCGTTGATATTCCAACTCAGAAAAAGGAAGAAAAGTATTTTTTTCATAATAATATTAGGTAGTTGATTTGAAGAGGTTTAATGATTTCATTCCTTTGGGCGTTACAATGGCTCTTAGGTGATAGTCTAAATAATTTTCGAAAAGGTGCTCTATTTTAAATTGCTCAATGGGAAATATTTCGATGTCCCGTATGCCACGCATTCCATTTAAATACAAACGAGAAACAAATTCAACATCAATTTCGGTTCGGAACAAGCCCGAGTCGATTCCATTTTGGAGACTGTTTTTAACCATTTTGCCCAAATATTGATATTCTTTAGCTTTGAGGTCTTCGTATATTTTTGGATAATATTTTTGCAGCTGATAGTTTGGGGAAGTTTTTTCACTCCCCAAATACTTCATGGCCTCCATCTTTACGCAATGGAGCTCTTCTATTGGATTGGAAGTACCTTCTTTTATCTTGATGATGTCGCAGGTAACCTTTTCAAAAATGGAGGAAGCAACTTCTTTGACCAGTTGATGCTTGTTTTCAAAATGAATGTATAAGGTCTTCTTTGAGATTCCTAAAGAAACCGCAAGGTCGTCCATGGTTACGCTTTTGAACCCTAACTGAAGAAAAAGCTTAGTTGCTTTTTCGATGATGGTACTTTTCATTTTTTCGAATTAATAAATTCGAAGCAAATATAACGATGGAAACTATAAAAACCAAAAAAGTTTCCAAAGTATTTTGTTTCGTAAAAGAAAGCAATAAAAAAGGTTATTTTTGTAAAAAAAAAGAACTGTGCTTACACAATATCAAACGGCTTTTTTAAGCTATATGAAGGAGCAACTTCCTGAAAATTCCCCTGCAAGTTTATATGAACCAGCATCTTATATCATGCAATTGGGCGGGAAACGAATTCGCCCTGTCTTAGCTTTATTGGCTGCAGATGCCGTTGGTTGTTCCTTCAAAAACGCCCTTCCAGCAGCTTTAGCAGTTGAGGTTTTTCATAATTTCAGCTTAGTGCATGATGATATTATGGACGATGCACCCTTAAGAAGAGGTCAGGTAACGGTTCATGAAAAATGGGATGCCAATACAGGAATTCTGTCGGGAGATGTAATGTTGATATGGGCTTATGAGTGTTTGAATATTTATCCGGGAACCTTGTTTAAGGAGCTAACCTCTCTATTCAGTGCAACCGCTCGAAAGGTATGCGAAGGGCAACAATACGACATGGACTTTCCAAATCAAAAGCTAGTTACTCAGCAAGAGTATATGCAAATGATTGCCTATAAAACTGCCGTACTCTTGGGTTGCTCTTTACAAATGGGCGCCTTAGTGGGTGGAGCTTCTAAAGAAACGAGTCTGCCTTTTTATAATTTTGGAATTGAATTGGGGTTAGCTTTTCAATTACAAGACGATTATTTAGACGCTTTTGGAGATCCTGAAACCTTTGGAAAACAAATTGGAGGTGATATCATTGAAAATAAAAAAACCCTACTGTATCTTTTGGCTTTGGAATTGGGTAGCCCAGAAGATGCTGCTGCTTTGGAGCGACTTTTTGAAACAAATCCAACAGATCCAACTCAGAAAATTGCTCAAGTGAAAGAGCTGTTTACAACCTCTGGTGCTGTAGAACAGATTCAGCAGCAAATGAAAGCGTATACTGAAAATGCTTTGAAAGAAGTAGATCAATTCCCTGTTGAAGAAGAAAAGAAAGAAATTTTTAAGGCTTTTGCGCTGCAGTTGATGGACCGAAAGTTATAGCTAGAATATTCGCTTCCAAAGGGCTTTAATGAAAAGACCCACAGGAAAGCTCCGCATAATTTTAATTTCTTCCAAGAAGCTGGTTTGTTCATCTAAGAATTTAAAAATACGTTCCGGTTTATTTTTTTTAAACATCAATGAGAAAAGCATATGCCCTTTTTCGTTGTGTTTGCTTAGAACATCCAGAAATAAAAGGTCGTAAAACCAAAATCGATTCCGTTGTTCCATATTGTTTAAATCCTGACCAGTCTTTAGGAAGTTAATTACTTCTTTGGTTTTGCGCATTGATTTTTGAAAGGTAAAACCCGTACTCGCCTTGGTCCATCCTCCAGCAGTTCCGATGTGCATCACATTGGGGGAATTGTGTTTCCAAAACGGATAGGCTGTCATCGGAATACACCCTTGCTCTCGATCTTCAATCGAAAATTCACCAGCATTTTTTTGATTCAAGTAGTCCGTTATGGCAGCTTCATATTCCTCATCTTTTAAAAGATCGGCCGAGAATAAAGTATATTCTACCAATGCTTCATGCGCAGAAAAAGGAAGTACATATATGAAGCGAGTATTGCCTTTTTGAGGCAAGTCGAAGTCCATGAACTGAATGGTTTTCGGATCGAAAATGGGGTGTTCAGTTTTTACAAACCAACCAATAAAGTGTTGGTGTAATACTGGAAATTTCTTTTTATGCTCTAAATGTCGTCTTGTAGGAATGCTAGAAAAAACTTTTTGCCCTCGGAATTGTCTTTTTGTTCCCGAGACGCTGACATGGTTTTTTTGATCCTCGATGGAGCTTACTTCCTCTTCTAGGATTGTGATATTGGGTTTTGAAGCAAGTTCCGATTGGATTTTTTTATAGAAATCAATACCGCGTATCATTTTGTATTGAAAGGGGTCAAGGGCTATTTCTTTTGAAAAATTGGAAGCTTTAAATTCGGCAACATCCCATTGATTGTATAGGAGTGAATCCCAAACGGAGCCTTTTGCTTCCCAAAAACACCAGGTGCGATCGTTGCTGTTTTTTGATTCTTTTTCAATAATTAAGATTTTCTTATCGTAAAAGTAGGAGTCAGAACAGAGCGCCAGAGCGAGCATTAACCCCGAAGCACCTCCTCCACAAATAATATAGTCAAAATGGTTTTCGTTCTCCATAGATTCTCTAAAATTAAAGATTTGATTTGGAAATAGGGATAGCTACTTACCGTATTTTGATTAAATTTGCAAAAGATTTACAAAACCCAACAATAATGGATACAATAATTGCTTTTTTTGAAAACACCGACCCTGTTTTAGGGGCGTTATACGCAACTATTTTCACTTGGGGATTAACTGCATTTGGAGCTTCATTTGTTTTCTTTTTTAAGAGTATGAATCGGGCTGTTCTCGACGGAATGCTTGGTTTTACAGGAGGAGTTATGGTTGCAGCTAGTTTTTGGAGTTTGTTGGCTCCTGGAATTGAAATGAGTCCTGGCGAAGGTTTTGTAAAAGTGATGCCTGCCGCTATTGGTTTTGGCTTAGGGGCTTTATTTATTTTTGGACTAGATAAAGTACTGCCTCATATACACATCAATTTTAAAGAAAGTGAAGGAATCAAAACTCCTTGGCACAGAACAACGTTGTTGGTTCTTGCAATTACCTTACACAATATTCCAGAGGGTTTAGCTGTAGGAGTCCTTTTTGGTGGGGTTGCAGCGGGAATACCCGAAGCTTCTATTGCGGGCGCAGTTGTTTTAGCAATCGGAATTGGAATACAAAATTTCCCTGAAGGAATTGCCGTTTCTATGCCTTTACGACGCCTTGGTCTCAGCCGTTTCAAGAGTTTTTGGTACGGACAACTTTCAGCAATTGTTGAGCCAGTAGCTGCAGTAATTGGTGCTGTAGCGGTTACTTTCTTTACGCCCTTACTTCCATATGCGTTGGCTTTTGCGGCGGGAGCTATGATCTTTGTTGTGGTTGAGGAAGTTATTCCAGAAACACAACAAGACAAATACACCGATATTGCAACCTTAGGATTTAT
>DLQQ01000013.1 GCA_002477625.1 Candidatus Arcticimaribacter sp. UBA7428 | reverse complement strand
TTCTGGTGACTCAATTCAGCAAAACTTTTTGCGTAAAAACACCAGTATTGATCCAGAACATTTTGAAGTCGTAATTGATGGTATGCATAAAGTAATTGAGAGAGGAACCGCAAAGATTGCCCGAATCAAGGGCATTGAAGTCTGTGGAAAAACAGGTACTGTTGAGAATTTTATGAAAATTGATGGAGTTAGAACACAACTAACCGATCACTCGGTTTTTATTGCATTTGCTCCTAAAGAGGACCCTAAAATTGCCATTGCAGTTTTTATAGAAAATGGTTATTGGGGTGGAAGATGGGCAGCACCAATCGCTAGTTTAATGCTCGAACAATTCATCAATAAAGAAGTGAAACGTTCTTGGCTTGAAAAAAGGATGGTCGAAGGAAGTTTGGCAAGCGAATACGATAAACCCTATTCGGGAAAACCTTTTACAATCAATGAATAAAAGTTTATACAGACTCGATTGGATCAGCATAATCCTATATTTAGCTCTTGTGAGTTTTGGGTTAGTGAATATCTATTCCACAAATTTTAATGAAAATTCAAGCATCTTTAATTTTAAAATACCCGTTGGAAAACAATTTTTGTTTTTCATGGTGAGCCTATTTGTTGGAGGAGTAATTCTGATTGCAAAATCCAAGTTTTTCGAACGCTTTGCGAGTATTCTGTACCTCATTACCATTTTATTATTAATAGGCTTATTTCTTTTTGGAAAAAATATTTCTGGTGCTACATCTTGGTATTCTCTTGGTGGCATAGGAATACAGCCCTCTGAGTTCGCTAAAGTTGCAACTGCATTAGCAGTAGCAAAATACCTGAGTGAGATTCAGGTGAATCTCAAAAAACTAAGATCACTACTTCAGGTAGGGCTCATCATTGCCCTTCCAATGGTCCTCATAATACTCCAACCTGATCCCGGAACTGCACTGGTTTTTGGTGCCTTCTTTTTTGTTCTGTTTCGTGAGGGATTGAATTCTATTTTCCTACTACTTTTATTTGGGCTTTTTTTCTTTTTTATTCTGACACTTGTAACACCAATCCCCTTTGTTTTTGCGAGCATTATAACCCTGCTAATTGCCTTATATTTTTTCTCAAAAAAACTAAATAAAAAAGCGTCGTTACTTCCTTACTTGGCTTTAATTGTTGTGAGCTGTAGTTATGTGTATTCCGTTGACTATATTTTCAACAATATTTTTGAACAACGTCATCGCGATCGTTTCAATATAATTTTAGGAAAAGAAGTCGATACCCAAGGAATTGGCTACAACATCAACCAGTCTAAAATTGCAATTGGCTCAGGGGGTTGGGAAGGAAAAGGTTTTCTACAAGGCACACAAACCAAAGGACAATTTGTACCAGAACAACATACCGATTATATTTTTAGCACCATAGGAGAAGAATGGGGATTTTATGGAAGTGCTGCGGTTATCATCGTGTTTTGTTTCTTAATTATACGGATTTTATATCGTGCAGAAAGTTATAAAAACAACTTCGCCCGTATCTATGGCCACGGACTTGCAGCTATTTTATTTTTACACTTCTTCATTAATATTGGGATGTCCCTAGGTTTGGTTCCTACTATTGGAATCCCACTGCCTTTTATAAGTTATGGCGGGTCAAGTTTACTTGGGTTCAGCTGTTTACTTTTTATATTCTTAAATCTAGATGCAAACAGATTGAGCGAATAAAAGACACTATGCTTTTACATCCAAAGCGTCGCGAAGACTATTACCTAGGGTCATAAAAGCAAGAACCAAACTCATTATTGCCAATCCAGGTACAACAGCTAAGTAGGGTTTCCCCAGGAGAATGTATCGGAAGTGATCTTTTATCATACCGCCCCAACTTGGAACTGGTGGCTGTGCTCCAATTCCTAGAAAACTGAGCCCGCTTTCAATTAAAATTGCACTGGCAAAATTGGCAGCAGAAATAACGATCAAGGGTGGAATTACTATTGGTAAAATGTGTTTCCAGACAATTCTATAGTGGGTGTATCCTAAAACACGTGCTGCTTGTACGTAGGTTTTTTCTTTGATTGAGATGACCTGACCTCGAACTACTCGAGCTACTTCTACCCACATGGTCAAGCCTACTGCAATAAAAACCTGCCAATATCCTTTTCCAAGAGCAAGTGTAATACCAATAACCATTAATAAAGTTGGGATGGACCAAACTACATTAATCAACCATACCATAAAACGATCTACTGTACCCCCAAAATACCCAGCAATTGCTCCAATAAAAACACCAACTACCAAAGAAATCAAAACAGCAATAAATCCAATGGACAACGATATCCTAGATCCAATTAATACTCGGCTCAACAAGTCCCGACCGTATTTATCTGTCCCTAAAAGAAATTTTCTTTCTTGTACATAGTTTTTCTCCACATCTAAATAGCTCGTTTTAGATGGATAACGACTTAAATCTATGGGTTGTACATAGTCAATAGGTGTTCCAGAAGCGTTGTAAAACAATTGACCTTCTTTCCAAATTAAACGATCGATAGCAATTTCTTCAGTTCCTTGATCAGCATTCGAATTGGGGAGGATTAATATTTGACTTGAGAATCCTGGGGGTTTTGAATGTATCGATAAATGCATTTGATTGGCATTCGAACTATCATCAGGGGCGATGTAATAGGCAAATACAGCAACGAAGATCATTACTATGATATACATAACACTGAATAACCCTATACGGTCTTCAGAGAAGCGGCGTAACATGAACCCTACAGACAAGGCTTATTCTTTAATTTGAGCAAGTTTATGTGTTTTGTTTGCAGGTAAAATTAAATCTTCTAAGACATTTACCGCTTCGAAAAGATAGATGTCTTTTTCTAAACCTTCTTCCCATCGAGCGCGTCTTTCTTTTAAATCAGCATCACTTTCCAATACTGATACATCTGCCTTTGGAGCCTGTAACATAAAAGAAGACTTAAAGTCATCTAGCTGATCGTATTTAGCGGTTTCTTCGATTCGCTGTTTCCGTTCTTTTAAGTAGTTATCGTAGTTCAATGAATAGCTGTCATCATCCTGTTGTGACTTGATCCATTGTGCTTGTTCATCAATCAACATCATATACGAATTGCTTGCAATGCGTTTTTTGCTTTGTTCAACAGCAAAATCAAAATTACCAGAAGCGTTCCACATTTGATAATCAGCTGGTGAAATTTGATCCCATGAAAGTGGGTTGTCCTGAGCTTGTTCACCTGTTTCGATATAAGAATATCGACCGGGAAAAACGACGTCGCTTTTCACTCCTTCCAATTGGGTAGAACCGCCGTTGATTCTATAGAATTTTTGAATTGTAATTTTTAAAGCACCTAAATCTCCGTGGGTGTTACTCGAAATAATTCGATTGAGATCGACTACATTTTGAACTGTCCCCTTACCAAAGGTTTGTTTACCTCCTAAAATAACTGCGCGTTTGTAATCTTGTAAAGCTGCTGCAATAATTTCCGAAGCAGAAGCAGAAAATTCGTTCACCATAAGCACCAAAGGTCCATCCCAAGATATGCTCGGATCTGTATCCCTAAGAATTTCTTTTTTCCCTCCTGTGCTTTTAACTTGTACAACGGGTCCGTCTTTTATAAAAAAACCGGTCATATCAACAACAGTCTGAAGCGAACCTCCACCGTTACCCCGAAGGTCAAGAATAATTCCTTCAACGTTTTCACTATTAAGTTTTTCAATTTCATTTTTCACATCACTGGCAGCATTGCGCTCGCCATAATCATTAAAATCTACATAAAACTTGGGTAGGTGTATGACGCCAAACTTTTTATTTTCTTTGGTTATTATCGAAGATTTAGCAAAGGCATCTTCCAACTCCACAATATCGCGAGTAATTGGAATAACTTCTTCAGTAGCATCTACGTGCTTAACGGTCAAGTAAACCGTTGTTCCCTTGGGCCCTTTGATCAGTTTTACGACATCGTCTAAGCGCATTCCTGCTATATCTACGGGTTCCTCATTTTCTTGAGCAACTTTCATAATAACATCTTCTTCTTCTAGCAATTGATCTCTCCAAACCGGACCTCCAGAAATAACTTCTACTATTCTAACCTCTTGATTTTTCTTTTGCAGACGAGCTCCTATTCCTTCAAATTTTCCGGAAATACTTGTATCGAAACGATCTTTTTCTTGAGGAGCAAAATAATAGGTGTGTGGATCAAATTGCGTTGCAATTGCATTTAAATAAATTGAAAAATAATCTTTACGCTCGAGATCTTCCCGAACCTCAAAAAACAAATCCATATTTTCTTTGGTGATTGCACGTGCTTGCTCTTCAATAACAACATCGGTCAACATCACATAGGTGCTGTCAAGTTCAAACTTTTTGAGTTCCTCTTCTTTTTTATCGGCATAAACTCCGAGTGTTGAAAGCTTAAAGTACTGCAACCAAACATTTTTTAGGTCCGACAAAGATTCTGCATAACCCATCGTTTCATAGTCTAAATCCATTTCTTCATCTAAAGAGAAATCGAAAGGACGATCCAGTAGGGGCTTGTAAAAAGCTTTAATTTGTTCTAGTCTTTGTATGTATTTCTTGTACGTATAATCAAAAAAATCAAGTTTAGACTCTTTGATTTGATCATCTAGTTTAGTTTTAAACTGATTGAAATTATTAACATCTGCTTGAATATAAAAACGATGTTGCCCGTCCATACTTTCAAGATAATTCATAAAAATATTTTCAGAAAAGGTGTCGTCAATAGTTTCAGGGTCATAA
>DLQQ01000020.1:1917-5254 GCA_002477625.1 Candidatus Arcticimaribacter sp. UBA7428 | reverse complement strand
TGTTGTTGTTTCTGTTAACTGTGAAACAGACTTCGTTGCCAAAAACGATAGTTACCTTGCCCTTGCAAATTCAATCGCAGATTTAGCTATGAATCAAACTTCATTAGAAGGCCTTTTAGCGGCTGACCTGGGTGGAATGACCGTAGCAGAAAAATTGATCGAACAAACAGGAGTAATCGGAGAGAAAATCGAAATCGGTGGTTTTGAACGTATCGAAGAAGCTTTTGTAGGGCACTACATTCATGCTGGAAACAGAATTGCAACGATCGTTGGTCTTTCTGCTCCTGTAGAAGGCGGAGCTGAAGTTGCCAAAAATGTTGCAATGCAAGCTGCAGCAATGAACCCTCTTGCTTTAAACGAAGATGGAGTTGACGCTTCAGTAATCGAAAAAGAAATTGAGATTGCAAAAGATCAATTACGTCAAGAAGGAAAACCAGAAGCCATGTTAGACAACATCGCTAAAGGAAAGATCAAGCGTTTCTTTAAAGACAATACCCTTGTTAATCAAGATTACATCAAAGACAGCAAACAGAGCGTTGCCCAGTATGTAAAGTCGGTAAATGCTGATCTTACGATTACCAACTTTAAACGTCTAGCTTTAGGATAACCTATCGCTTACTATATAGTAAAATCGCTCTTCGGAGCGATTTTTTTTTGCCCTGATCTCGGTACAATTCATCTTCGATGAATCGCTCGATCTGACTATGGGTAGTACTTAACTTAGCGGGTAAGTCAGTTCGAGTGTTTGGTTTTCGCAAACGTATCGAGAACGACTTACTCAAATGATCTCGATACAATCCGCTTTCAGCGGATCACTCGATCTGACCATGCTTTGAAATCCCAAAGCATTTTGTATCTTCTTCCCATAAAATATTATACGAATGTCTGCACCAAAACGACTTTTTCTCCTGGATGCCTTTGCCCTTATTTTTAGAGGCTATTACGCTTTTATTAAGAACCCTAGAATCAATTCCAAGGGGATGGATACTTCGGCAATTTTTGGGTTTATGAATTCCTTACTCGATGTAATTAAGCGAGAAAAACCAGATCATCTGGCGGTTTGTTTTGACAAAGGGGGCTCCGTTTCCCGCAGAGAACTTTTTGAATCCTATAAAGCCAATCGGGACGAAACCCCGGAAGCCATTAAAATTGCTGTTCCCTACATCCAAAAAATCTTGGAAAGCATGCAAATCCCGGTTATTGAAAAAGCCGGTTTTGAGGCTGATGATATCATCGGAACCCTAGCCAAACAAGCCGAAAAAGAAGGCTTTAAAACCTTTATGGTTACCCCCGATAAAGATTTTGCACAATTAGTTTCTGAAAACATCTTCATGTACCGCCCTGCTCGAATGGGTAACGGAATTGAAATCTGGGGAATCCCTGAAGTACAGGCTAAGTTTGAGGTTGAGCGACCCGAACAGGTGATCGACTATCTCGGAATGATGGGAGATGCCGTGGACAATATCCCGGGGCTTCCGGGTGTAGGTGATAAAACAGCTAAAAAATTCCTAAAAGAATACGGTAGTATGGAAGCCTTGCTGGAAAATACCCACGAGCTGAAAGGTAAAATGAAAGAGAAGATCGAAGCCAACAAAGAATTGGGAATGCTTTCCAAAGAATTGGCAAAAATCATACTGGATGTTCCTGTGACTTTTGAGGCGGATACTTATAAACTCAGTGATCCCAATTTTCAAGCAGTACAGCCCCTGTTCGAAGAACTCGAATTCCGAAGAATGCAAGAAACCATTCAGCGAATTTTTAATGCTTCAGAGGCTGTGGCAGTTCCGGTACAAAAGACTGCAGCTGCTAGTACAGCACCACAGGCCAACAACGGGCAAATGGATTTGTTTGCAACAGCTGGAGCGGGTACCACTTCCGTCGAAGAAACCATCCACAGCAAGCAAACGCTGGGTACTACGCCCCACGCCTATCAGTGTGTCGACAGTCCCCTCGCCTTGTCTCTTTTACTAGAAAAATTACACGCACAAAAAAGTGTGTGCTTCGATACAGAAACCACCAGCCTCAAAGCCCTGCAAGCGGAGTTGGTTGGGATTGCTTTTAGCTGGGAAAACCACAAGGGCTATTACCTGCCTTTCCCGACCGATCAAGAGGAAGCTCAAAAACTCATCGAACAGCTTCGTCCCTTCTTTGAAGATCCCAACATTGAAAAAATTGGTCATAACCTCAAGTACGATTTGAAGGTTTTATCGAACTATAAACTCCCAGTAAAAGGCCCTTTGTACGACACCTTAATTGCCCATTATTTGATCAATCCCGATCGCCGTCATGGTATGGATATTCTGGCAGCTTCATACCTCAATTACGAGCCTCAACCCATTACCGATTTGATTGGTAAAAAAGGTAAAAATCAGGGTTCTATGCGGGATGTTCCTTTAAAAGACCAAACCCAATATGCGGTAGAAGATGCCGACATTACCTGGCAATTGAAACAGCATTTCGAAAAAGAATTGACTGCTGCCGAAAATCAAGAGTTGTTCCGAACAGTTGAACTCCCATTAGTTCCTGTACTTACCGCAATGGAGCAGGAAGGAATTAATTTAGATGTTCCTTTCTTAAAAGACTTTGCCGCAACGCTAGAAGAAGATAGTGCACGCCTACAAGCGCAGATTTTTGAGCAAGCCGGAGAAGAATTCAACCTGGCTTCCCCCAAACAATTGGGGCTTATTTTATTCGACAAACTCAAATTGGTTGACAAGCCCAAAAAGACCAAAACGGGTCAATATTCTACCGCAGAAGATGTGCTGTCGTATTTGGCAAAAGACCATGCCATCATTGCCGATATCCTCACTTGGCGTTCAACGCAAAAATTGTTGAGCACCTACGTTATTGCTTTACCCAACGAAATAAATCCAAAAACAGGGCGGGTACACACAGTGTACAATCAAGCTGTGGCAGCTACGGGGCGTTTGAGTAGTAATGCACCCAATCTACAAAACATTCCTATTCGTACGGAATTGGGACAGCAAGTCCGTAAGTCCTTTATCCCACGCGATGAAAACCACGTCTTAGTCGCTGCCGATTATTCACAAATTGAATTGCGTATTATAGCCGCTTTGAGTAAGGATCCATCTATGGTTGCAGCCTTTCAAAACAACGAAGATATTCATGCGACTACTGCCGCTAAAGTATTTGATGTGCCCCTAGAAAAAGTTACTCGAACCCAACGGAGCAATGCCAAGACAGTTAATTTTGGAATTATATACGGGGTTTCTGCCTTCGGTCTGAGCCAACAAACCGATCTGAGTCGTGCAGAATCCAAAGAATTGATCGACACCTATTATGCCAGTTACCCCGAACTGAAAGCCTATATGAATTC
>DLQQ01000020.1:0-1842 GCA_002477625.1 Candidatus Arcticimaribacter sp. UBA7428 | reverse complement strand
CAAGGAAGTGCAGCCGATATCATTAAGATTGCTATGATTAAAATTCACAACCGCATGGAAGCTGGAGATTGGAAAGCCAAGATGCTCCTTCAAGTACATGATGAACTGGTTTTTGATGTTCCCAAAACAGAAGTAGAATCGCTGAGCGCCATGGTGAAAGAAGAAATGGAAAATGCATTCAGTCTAGACGTTCCCCTAGTTGTTGACCTTGGGGTTGGAAATAATTGGCTGGAAGCGCATTGATTCTGGTTTCTAAATCAGCCCGCTTCATCTCGTTACAAACGTCGTTCCTCCGTTCACTCGATGTGACGCTTTGTCAACAATTAAGTTTACGGAGTATGTCCATCTCGATACGTCCTCCTATCGTCGGACACTTGATGTGACACACTCTTCAGTAGTCACACCCAAAGAAGTGATTTACTAGCCATGGTCAGATCGAGTGATTCATCGAAGATGAATTGTATCGAGATCATTTGAGTAAGTCGTTCTCGATACGTTTGCGAAAAGCAAACACTCGAACTGACTTACCCGCCAAGATAAGTACTCCCCTTGGTCAGATCGAGTGATCCGCTGAAAGCGGATTGTACCGAGATCCCGTTAAAACCTAAAAGTAGCCCCCAACAAAAAGTTAGTTCCTGCTTGCGGATAGTACCCTACTCCTTCTATTGTCGTTACAACATCAGGAACAGAATAATCATCGTCGAAGGTGTAAAAGTATCCGTTGGAGGTGTACAACTCATCGAATATGTTGTTGACCAACAAAGAAAACTGTGCTTCTTTGAGCCAACTGTTGGCTGTCCAAACATAACTTATGTTGATGTCGTTGGTGAAATAAGCATCCAGCTTCGAAAGGTCTGCATCGATATTACCCATGTACTGCTCGCCCACATATTTAGAAAGTAAAGCCACTCTAAAAACAGTAGTCGGAGCATAGACTAAATTACTTGCACCAACAACAGCAGGAGAATAAGAAATATGGGTTGTCCCCAAGTTTTGAAGCTGTCCGTCTCTTTTAAAATAAAAATCTTTATTCTTATTGGAACTTAACGCAAGATTGGGTTGCCATACCCATTGTTCTGCGAATTGAATTGCTGCTTCAATCTCCAGCCCAAAACGGTAACTAGCACCACTATTGGTTCGGATGGGTTCACCAACGGCATCTAAGGCGCCCGTCAATACCAATTGGTTTTTATAATCCATATAATACAGATTAGCTTGCAGCTGAACTTTTTCTTTTTTATAACGCCAGCCAGCCTCAAAGTCGTTTAAGGATTCTGGTTTTGGGATTCCGTTTTCATAATCGCTCCTGTTGGGTTCCCGCTGTGCTTTTGCATAGGAAAGATAAAGGCGTGAAGCTTCCGAGGCACGATAGGTAATCCCAGCCTTTGGATTGAAGAAAGAAAGGGTGTCGTCGATTGTAATGGGTTCCGGTCCTTTGACTGTTCCCGTTGAATTATATGCAACGATTCTGTATTGAATGTCCGCATAAACCGTCCAAGCAGTTCCCAAGCGCTGGGTTACTTTGGCGTATAAATTAAAATCTTTTTTGTCCGCATCACTTTCATAAAAACGATGGTTTGGAGCTGCATTACTGCTGTATTGTGCCCAAATTAAATTCCCTAAATGAGCTCCGTCATAGTTGCTGTAGGAGCCTCCAATAACAGCCTGGGTTTGATTGCTGTCGTAATTCACAGAAAAGGTTCCCACATAAAAATCATTGTCCAACCATTTGCGGCTGACGGAGCAAGCCCAAATCGCTAAAGAGTATGTCAAGTTCAACGAACGTTCCATGATTCGTTTGTTGGGCGATATGCGAGCCTATAATTATGTGGTGATCCCCAC
>DLQQ01000056.1 GCA_002477625.1 Candidatus Arcticimaribacter sp. UBA7428 | reverse complement strand
AAATCATCTTACACAACGATGATGTAAATACTTTTGATCACGTCATCAACTGTTTAATTCGCTATTGTGATCATACCCTAGAACAAGCAGAACAGTGTGCCTATATCGTTCATTACAACGGAAAGTGTACGGTCAAAACGGGCTACTACGACGATTTAGAACCCCGTTGTTCTTCCATGCTCAAAGCCAACTTATCCGCAGAATTGGTTTAGGGAAGTTTGTGTGCTACTAAACCGTAAATAAAAGTCCCTAAAAGGGCAGCAAGTATGACAATACTAATGCTGTAATAACCAGCTCCAAAAAGAATGAACATGGGGCCGGGGCAAGCTCCAGCTAATGCCCAACCTAATCCAAAAATACTACCGCCCAAAAGTGCTTTTTTGTAAAGCTTCGCTTTCTCTGGGAGGGCAATAGGATTTCCTTCAGTAGTTTGTATACCAAAGCGTTTGCTCAATTGAAGTAAAATAACTCCCGTGATTACTGCGCTCCCTATAATTCCATACATATGTAAGGATTCAAATCGGAACATCTCTACGATTCGATACCAAGAAACGGCCTCAGATTTGGTTAGGACTATACCAAAGAAAATTCCAGTAAGTAAAAATTTTATTGCTTTCATAATTTAAAAAATAAAGGGAAAAAATAGGTGGGTCATGAGCAAGCCACCGATGAAAAAACCAATAACCGCAACAAGGGACGGAAGTTGTAAGTTGCTCAGGCCTGTTATTGCATGGCCTGAAGTACAACCTCCTGCATAACGTGTTCCAAATCCAATCATGAATCCAGCGCTTATTAGTAACGCTAAGTTGTAGGGATTCTGAAGTGCTTCTAAAGAAAACAATTCGGCAGGGACTAAATTATTTTGTGGTGCCGCAAAACCATATTCAGCAAGTACAGCAAGGGTATCGGGATTAATGCCGACTGCATCTGTACTGCTTAGAAATTGTACGGCAATATAGCCTCCAAGAATACTTCCGACAACAACCCAAAGATTCCATTGGTGTTCTCTCCAATCGAAATCAAAAAAAGAGCTAATTTTTCCTGCACCGCCCAAGGAGCATAGCGTTCGTAAGTTAGAAGACATGCCAAATGTTTTCCCAAAGGAAACCAAAAGAAACATCACTGTTGCGATTAAAGGGCCTGAAACAAACCAAGGCCAGGGGCTCAAAATGTAGTCCATAAATATGTTGTTAATTGAAAGACAATATTAAAAAGAAATCAGGAGCTATGAAGTAACAAAGGTTACAAAACTACTCTTAGTATAAAGCTCCAATAAATTGTGTACATTCACTCAGGAATTTAACCTCAAATAAAAACAAAAAGTGAAAAACGCCCTAATATTATTCACCTTATTTTTATCGTATCTTGTGGGTGCACAAAACAAAACAAATATGAGTCANNNAGTATACATCAGTTTTCAGTAGAAGACATTTCAGGTAATGTTTTCGATCTTGCCTCTTTAAAGGGGAAAAAAGTTATGATTGTCAATACGGCATCAAAATGTGGATTAACCCCACAATACAAACAATTGCAAGCAATATACGAGACTTACGGGTCGGATAAATTTGTAATCATAGGTTTTCCCGCTAACAACTTTTTATTTCAAGAGCCAGGCTCGGAAGAAGAAATAGTTCTTTTTTGCGAAGCTAATTATGGTGTAACTTTTCCGATGATGTCTAAGATCGACGTTAAAGGAAAAGATAAACATCCGGTCTATGCTTTTTTAACCGAAAANNGATAAAAACGGAGTAATGGACTCTAAAGTAACTTGGAATTTTCAGAAGTATCTATTGAACGAAGAAGGCGTTTTAGAAAAAGTAATTGATCCTAAAACTCAACCCGATGACCCTGAGGTTATCGCCTGGATCACAAAGTAGGTTTCCGAATGAAAAAGAATAAAATCGATACGCTATGTGTGCACGAAGGTCAACTCAAAGATCATCAGCACCAAGGGGTTATTTCACCCCTGTACATGTCAACTGCTTATGCCTTTGACGGGGTAGATGAGAAACGCTATCCTCGTTATTTCAATACCCCCAATCAGGTTGGTTTAGCTCAAAAAATTGCCGCACTAGAAGGAGCAGAGCGAGGCCTTATTTTTGGCTCTGGGATGGCGGCTGTTTCTACGGCCTTGTTGTCCCACCTTAGGTCTGGAGATCATGTTGTTCTTCAGTTGGACCTTTATGGCGGTACAACCAACTTAATTGTCGAAGAATTCAATAAGTTTGGAATCGAATACACTTTTACTTCGGGTTTACTGACCTCTGATTTTGAAGCCCAAATTCTACCCAATACGAAGGTTATTTACGTTGAGAGCCCTAGTAATCCATTGATGAAAATTATTGACCTAAAAGCCATTGCAGTCTTGGCTAAGAGTAAAGGTTTGATTAGTATGATCGACAATACGTTTGCATCTCCCATCAATCAAAATCCAATAGCTTTTGGCATCGATATCGTCATTCATAGTGCAACAAAATATTTAGGTGGGCACAGTGATATTTTAGCTGGGGCCGTTGTTGGGTCTGAAAAGCAAGTGGATGTTGTTTTTCAAATGGCTAAAAATTTAGGAGGTAGCCTTAGCGATTATACCGTTTGGCTTTTAGAGCGGAGTATTAAGACCCTCTCGCTTCGCGTTCGAGCACAAAACGACAATGCGATGGCATTAGCTGCATTTTTATTCGAAAATCCAGCCATTGATGCTGTCTATTATCCGGGATTAAAAAGTCATCACGATCATGAACTTGCACAAGAGCAAATGCATGGTTTTGGCGGTATGTTGTCTTTTGAGTTGAACACTTCCCATGACTTGGATCTGTTTCAGAAAGCATTACAATTAATAGTGCCAGCAATGAGTTTGGCGGGAGTAGAGAGCACCCTCACCATTCCCTCAAAAACCTCCCATGCGTTGTTAGGCGATGAAGATCGAATTGCACAAGGAATACAAGATAATTTGATTCGTTTTTCTACAGGAATAGAACACATCGACGATTTGAAAAACGATATTAACGAGGCATTAAAGAAATCAAAAAAATGAAGGTAGATA
>DLQQ01000050.1:49751-53578 GCA_002477625.1 Candidatus Arcticimaribacter sp. UBA7428 | reverse complement strand
ACTTTTTTAGTAAGACGCTCTTTGAATTGCAAATTCAAACGCTCTAAAGCTTTGGAGGTTCTCGCAAATACGATAGCACCGCTTGTCGGACGATCGAGTCGGTGTACTACTCCCAAAAAGACAGCACCCGGTTTGTTGTATTTCTGTTTGATGTATGCTTTGGCAAGGTCAACTAAAGGGATGTCGCCCGTTTTGTCTCCTTGAACTAAAACCCCGATGGGTTTATTAATTATTAATAAATGATTGTCTTCAAAGAGGATATCCAACTTCATATGTTTTAACTGTAATTAGTATTGTTCGGATTCGTTCGGGAAATCTTTTTTCTTAACGTCCTTGGTGTATTGTTGAATTGCTCCGATAATTTCGGTGTGCAAGTCTAAATAACGTCTTAAGAAACGAGGACTGAACTCCTTACTCATTCCCAACATATCGTGAAGAACCAAAACTTGTCCATCGACACCATTTCCAGCACCAATGCCGATTACAGGGATGGACACCAATGAAGCAACCTTTTCTGCCAAATGAGCGGGGACTTTTTCCAATACCAAGCCAAAACATCCAATTTCTTCTAGCATTTTGGCATCCTTTATAAGCTGCTGTGCTTCTGCCTCTTTTTTCGCTCTCACAGTGTAGGTTCCAAATTTGTATATGGATTGTGGGGTAAGACCCAAATGCCCCATTACGGGAATACCCGCTTGTAGGATGCGTTCAATAGATGATCGTTCTTGAAAACCTCCTTCTAACTTTACTGCATGTGCGCCAGATTCTTTCATGATCTTAATTGCAGATCGAAGTGCTTCTTTAGAATCAGCCTGATAAGTTCCAAAGGGGAGGTCAACCACAACAAGAGCCCTTTTTACACCTCGAATAACAGCACTTGCATGATAGATCATTTGATCTAAAGTAATAGGCAGTGTGGTTTCATGGCCAGCGATTACATTCGATGCTGAATCTCCTACTAAAATCACATCAATACCTGCTTGATCTACAAGACCAGCTAATGTAAAATCATAGGCCGTTAGCATGGCAATTTTTTCTCCCTCCGCTTTCATTTTCAAGAGCGAGTGGGTCGTTACTCTATTATAAGTGTTTTTTGATGCAGACATCGTTCAAATAATTTTCACCAAATGTACTCTTTTTCTTTTGAGTTTGATCGTAAAATCACATTCCTCAAGCTTCAATAAAAGCCTCAGCTGACGTATATCGGTATTCGATGCTGACAGCCTGTCAGTTTTTTTGTTGTGGCATACTACTTGACTTTAAGTTTTAAAAATAAAATATATTGAGATGAGTAAAATAATTGGAATTGATTTAGGAACTACCAACTCGTGTGTTTCTGTAATGGAAGGAAACGAACCTGTAGTGATCCCAAATGCTGAAGGAAAGAGAACAACTCCTTCCGTAATTGCATTTGTTGAAGGCGGTGAAATTAAAGTGGGTGACCCTGCAAAACGTCAAGCGGTTACTAACCCAACAAAAACGATTGCATCGGTAAAACGTTTTATGGGGAATAAATATTCTGAATCTTCAAAAGAAGCTTCTACTGTAGCTTACAAAGTTGTTAAAGGTGATAATAACACCCCTAGGGTAGACATCGATGGCCGTTTGTATACGCCACAGGAACTTTCAGCTATGATTCTTCAGAAAATGAAGAAAACTGCAGAAGACTATTTAGGACATGATGTGACAGAAGCAGTTATTACTGTTCCTGCCTACTTCAACGATGCACAGCGCCAAGCTACTAAAGAAGCTGGTGAAATCGCTGGACTTAAGGTACAACGCATCATCAACGAGCCTACTGCTGCTGCATTGGCTTATGGTTTAGATAAAAAAGACGGTGCAGATCGCAAGATTGCTGTTTATGACCTTGGAGGTGGAACTTTCGATATCTCCATCCTTGAATTAGGGGATGGTGTTTTTGAAGTACTATCAACAAACGGAGACACACACCTTGGAGGAGATGATTTTGATCAAGTATTAATTGATTGGTTAGCAGATGACTTTAAAGCTGCTGAGGATATTGATTTACGTAAAGATCCAATGGCACTTCAACGTTTGAAAGAAGCTGCCGAAAAAGCAAAAATCGAGCTTTCTTCTTCCCCACAAACAGAAATAAATTTACCCTATGTAACGGCTACTGCTTCAGGACCGAAACACCTGGTAACAACCCTATCACGTTCTAAATTTGAGCAATTAGCAGATGAATTAGTTCGTCGTTCAATGGCTCCTGTAAAGAAAGCTTTAGATGATGCTGGTTTAACAACTTCTGAAATTGACGAAATTATTTTAGTGGGTGGTTCTACTCGTATTCCTGTAATTCAAGAAGAAGTTGAAAAATTCTTTGGTAAGAAACCATCGAAAGGAGTAAACCCTGATGAAGTTGTTGCCGTTGGTGCTGCAATTCAAGGTGGTGTATTATCTGGAGATGTAAAAGATGTTTTACTATTGGATGTTACTCCCTTATCTTTAGGAATTGAAACAATGGGTGGTGTAATGACCAAATTGATTGAGTCAAATACAACCATCCCAACTAAAAAATCGCAAGTATTTTCAACTGCTGCTGACAATCAGCCTTCAGTTGAGATTCACGTAATCCAAGGAGAGCGTTCTATGGCAACGGATAACAAGACCATCGGTCGTTTTCACTTAGATGGTATTCCTCCAGCTAAAAGAGGAACCCCACAAATTGAAGTTACCTTTGATATTGATGCCAATGGAATCATTAAAGTAACAGCTTCTGATAAAGCAACAGGCAAAACTCAAGACATTCGTATTGAGGCTTCTTCTGGTTTAACTGAAGAAGAAATCCAAAAAATGCGTCAAGAAGCTGAAGCCAATGCAGAATCTGATAAAGCTGCAAAGGAACAAGTTGATAAGCTCAACAGTGCCGATCAAATGATTTTCCAAACTGAAAGTCAATTGAAAGAATTTGGTGAAAAACTTTCTGATGATAAGAAAAAACCAATTGAAGAGGCTTTAGAAGAATTGAAGAAAGCATTCGAAGCTAAAGATATTGCACTTACAGAGCTTGCTTTAGAAAAAATCAATGAGGCATGGAAAAATGCTTCTGAGGAAATGTATAAAGCACAAGCCGATGGAGCTGCGCAGCCCGGAGCAGATGCACAAGGTGAGCCAGCTGCCGAAGGCGCCGGAGGAGATGATGTTCAGGATGTTGACTTCGAAGAAGTTAAAGAATAACAACCGTTCTTATAAATTAAAAAGCACCGCATTTGCGGTGCTTTTTTGTTTTAAATAATTCGAAAAATCTGAATTACTTCCAGCGACTTTTGCTCCATTCATTTTGCTTGTCCTTAGTAAGAAAGGTCCAAGCAACGATTCGAGTTACCTTATTTCCAGTTCCCATGGGAATGGTTTTTACTTCAAATGCTCCAACTTGATCTAAGACTTTATAGATGGCTTTAAGATTCGATTGTTTGGATACGAGGGTAGTAAACCAGAAACAATTGTTTGCAAAGGTTTTACTTTGCAATACCATATTCGAAATGAATTTAATTTCACCGCCTTCATAAATGAGTTCTTTGCTAACTCCAGAAAAGTTTAGAGCAGCTTTTTTTATTTTCTTCCCACTGAGATTCTGCACTTTTCTTAGGCTTCCTTTTTGTGCTGCTTCTTCAGACTCGTGAAAGGGTGGGTTGCACAATGTAAGGTCGACGACATCTTTACTTCCGATAATTCCTCTGAAAATTACTTTAGAATCTTTTTGAAGTTTGCATTCTATTTTGCCAACTAAACTGGGGTTTGCTTTTACAATTTCTTCTGCATTAGTTATGGATTGCGGGTCAATGTCAGATCCAATAAAATTCCAA
>DLQQ01000050.1:47152-49677 GCA_002477625.1 Candidatus Arcticimaribacter sp. UBA7428 | reverse complement strand
TCGCAAAGTAAGTCTGCGAGGTAGTGAATATAATCGGCTCTTCCAGGAATAGGAGGGCAGAGGTTGCTGTCTGGAAAGTCCCAATATGCTATTCCATAGTAGTGGTTTAACAGGGCTTTATTTAAAATCTTTACTGCTTTCGGATTGGCAAAGTCTACCGAATCATCTCCATGTTTATTGGGTTTAACGAACGCTTTCAATTCAGGGTTTGTAGCAATTAATGCGTTTAAATCATAACGCTCCCGATTTTTATTACGCGGATGCAATCTTGATTTTTCCTGAGGTTTTTTTGAAGTAGCCATGAATCTGTTTTTGGAATCCGTCAAAGATACTGTTTCATGAGCAGCTTAATTTTACTTCTCTGCATGTTTTCTGAAGAGTAAATCAGATGCTTGAAGCAATTTTCTTTTTAAATTGGTATCTAGGTTGGGGTGATTTTCTAAATAAGTAATGACAAGATCATAAGCTGCTTCGGAGGTGTAAAGTCCAACGGTAGCGTCTAACCATCGTTTAGGAAAGAAGATGTCGCCAGTTTGTTGAATTTCTTCCAGTAATTCTAAACTAATGTTGAGTGTATGAATAGATTCCTTTTGATGTAACGGATGATGTATATAGGCAGCCGCTGTTTGAACCCAACTTTCTTTTGCTCTATTTTCAGGATTCCGGAAGGATTCGAAAAATGCAGCTCGTATTTCTGAATCATTAGATAGTGCAGGGGCTATAAAGTCAAAACGTTCGCGCTTATCTGGATTGGTTAGCTTAGCTTTTTCTTGTTTTAAAATGGTCACTGCTTCTGGATGCCTATAAAGCGCTAGGGTCTGAGCCAAACGTGTATAGTCATCTTGATTTAGCCTTAGATTATCGAGTTGATCTTCTTCACTCCAAATCCGAAATAGTCTTGCTTGGCCATCTGGGGAGTAGGCAATGGACTGATAGGTATTGAAAAGTGTTTTTTTAATATTTTGGGATGCTACAGAATTCAATCGTTTTAAAAGAACCACTTCCAATTGAGGCTGCAACTCAGCACGTTCAATACTGCTTAAATGATACCAAAATAAAGCAAGGGTTTGTCTTGTTAATAATGCTAAAATCAATTCATTATATTCGAGCTCAATGCCTTTTACGAAACTGTGATAGGTATTCATTACATTGCCATTACCAAGAACTAAATTTTCGTAAGTATTGAGGTATATATGGGCTTTAGAAACGTCACTTTTTAGTTCAAAGGAAACATCTAAGTTTTTTTTATTGGTAGGGAATACACCATAACCAAATCCATTGCTGTTATAGATTATGGTTTTGGGTTTTTTCAAATCAATTGCTTCGGGAAGCTCGATCTTTTTACGGTTGCTGACGACTGCTATTTTTTGAATATGATCCGCATAAACAAGATCAATTTCAAATGCTTGCGGCCAAATCTTAGTTGTTCCATCTTCTGCATCTTGCATCAAATTGAATTGGCTTATGTTTTGATTCTCATCGTAGGTTATTTGTTCTGAAAAAATTGGACGTCCAGTTGAGTTTACCCACACATCACTCCATTGCTTTAGATCCAAATCCGTTTTTTGATCTAGTATAGAGACCAGTCCATTCCAATCTGAATTGCTATTGCTGTAGCGTTTAATATAGGTCTGAATACCATCTTTAAATGCCTCTTTGCCAAGTGCCAACTCCAATTGGCGCATCATAATGGGTGCTTTGTTGTAGATGATGCTGCCGTAAAGCGAACCTGCATGCTCTAGATTATCCAGCTCTTGCCGAATGGGGTTACTACCTTGTGAACGATCTACTCCATATGCACTAGGGTAATGGGCTGTCAGAAATTGTAGGTCGTGGTTGATGCTTTGGAAAAGCGGATTTACAATTTTCCCAGCCATGAAATTTGCAAAGACCTCTTTCATCCAAACATCTGTAAACCATTCCATGGTAACCAAGTTTCCAAACCACATATGGGCTGTTTCGTGCGCAATAAGTTTTGCCCGTGACAATTCTTGGGTCTGTGTTGCATTTTCATCTAAAAATAAAACCGATTCACGGTATTGAATGGCTCCCGGATGCTCCATTCCTCCATACTGAAAACCAGGAATGGTGGCAAAGTCGAATTTCTGAAATGGATAAGCAGTGTCCGTGTAATCTTCTAAATAGTCTAAACTGGATTGATGGATATCAAAAAGAGATGGTATGCTTCGGGTGGTCTTGGTCGGATCACTTTCTCGATAGAGTAAATTCATAAAACGTTTTTTCCCAGTTGTAGCAGCCTGTTGAAAGTTACCGGCTATAAAAGAAAACAAATAGGTACTCATCAAATCACTTGTGTTGAAGATAAAGGTTGAGTTTACACCGTCGTTTGCTCGAGTATTTAAGGAGGCCCCAGCCAAAACTGTCCAATCTTTTGGTACACGAATGCTGAGCTTATAAGTAGCCTTAATGTCGGGCTGATCAAAACATGGAAATAGTGTTCTTGCACGATCGGGGACTAAAAGGGTGTAGAGGTAATCATCGTTTCGGTTGAGGGATAAATCACC